>CATLAS010000001.1 GCA_949878535.1 uncultured Eubacteriales bacterium
TCACTTCCCCAGAAGGGGCATCGGGAACAAAGCTTGTTTCTGCATGGATTTCTTCACCAGTTATAAGAAGCGGTTTGCCAGTGGATTTATCCATCAGTACGCCGCTGACGGTGTATTCCTTTCCGGGAATGAGATGTCGGTAAGATACGATATCCTCCAGTGTGAATACTTCCGTCGCTCCGATTTCTTTTTTTCCATCAACCGAAGCGTTTGTACTGATTTTCGGAATTTTGTCGTTCACAACCGTGATCTCTATAACTTCCTCATTTTCGGCTATCCGCACTGGATAGATTTCTTCATTCGGTAGGAAATTTTCCGCAGGCTGCAATTCCTTTATCAGCCAGTTTCCATATGGAACACCCTTTAAAAAGAACAAGCCTTCGGAGTCTGATTCGGTTGTCAGAAGCGCTGTTTCTGCTGTAAAGACAGTTTCATTCGGTGCAAACAAGCCGAATACTGCACCGGATATGGGTTCCTCCGTTTCACGGTCAACTTTCAGTCCTTTCACATTCCCTGTAATTATGTGGTTTGCGATCGGTTCGCCGTCATTCACCCGGATATCAACAATAGCGGTCTCCTGTCCTGCATACTCAAACATGACAGGGTATTTTTCATCAGAAAGAATATAATGGCTATCTGTTGCCAATTCTTTTGCATAGCAGTTTGCTCCGGCTGGAAGATCGACAGGGAAAACTGCTTTACCATTTATATCGCAGTATACTGTTTCCATCAACCCATCTTTGGGGATAACTGATCCGTTTGCAGCAATCAGATCCTCTGCGGCAAATAAACCGAATTGTACTGAAAGAATTTCATTGTTTTGACCAATATTGAATCTTTCGTTTTGCTCCATGAGTTTTTCAAGAGATATAGATACTTTTTGGCGTTCGTTGTAAAAAACTGTGGAAGCCTCTGTAATTGCAATATTCTGACCGGCATAGTTCAGTTCTACGAGTCGTATTTCTTCGTTCAGAATCATTCCATACGGCGCTTTTACTTCACGGATTTCAAATTTTCCGAGATATAAAGGCTGCGTTACAGCTTTTCCTGAATCATCTGTTGTAATCGCGTTCACAAGGCTGCCTTTTGCGTAACGAAGTGTTCCGTCTGGTGTATAAATATCTTTGGCGGCACGCACTTCATACACTGCTCCAGGAATTCCCTGAGCAGAGTAACTCGGCTTGTATACAGTCGGAAGTGCAATATCGTTTCCATTATCGTCTACATACCCGCCGCCTATTGCCGTAACCGTGGAGAACACTTCTCCTGTTTTGGTAATCGTTATTCTGCCTTTCTGCGGCATATTGGGGCGATTGACTTTGACAACTGTAATTATGCCATCCTCAGAGGCTGAATCTGCTGCCACATCAAAATAGACCGGAGTAGAATCAAGTACATACCCATACGGTGCTGTTACTTCAACAAGTGAGTAGCCTTTGCCGTATTCCAATTTTTGTGGTGTGATCAGCATCCCATCTTCTGTGGTATAGAAGGTGTCGATTTCGGTGTATTCGGGATAGGTATAGCTCATTACAATTTGATTTCCGTCTGGATCGTATAGTTGGAACGCTGAGCCGGCATACGGAATTGTCAAACCTGATTCTGCATCAGTTTTGATAATTTTAATGTAGCTTTCAAAATATGCGTTATTGATCAAATAACGATAAGTCTGACCGTCTTCAGAAACGAAGACATCAAAGTCTTTTATAAATTCCCGACCATCCCAGCCTTTTATCTGGTGAACGGTATAAATGCCGTAAGGCAGATCCTTTGAGAGTGTAAAACCGTTTTTATCGCACACAAGACGGTCACGCTCGACATTTTTAGCAGTATTGTAATCGCCTGCAGATTTCAGATAAATCTCAAACTCAGCCCCGACTTCAAGAGTCTCAAGCTGCGTGCTGCCATCATTCGTGTGTTTGATAATTGCTATATTTCCCTTTATAATCTGTTCATTCAAATTGCTTGCTACGGTGTTGTATTCTACAGTGTAATTTTTCGCCTGGGCACCGATATGATGAATAGAACAGTCAAGCAAATAGCCTTCCGAAGGTGTGATTTCACGAACCGACCAATTATCCCCACAGATATAATATTTCGTTGTGAACTGTCCGTTTTCATCTGTAGTATATGTGTCGATCAACTGCTCGTCTTTATATATACCGTACACTGCTCCTGAAAGTGTAGCATCGCCTTGGGGAATCCCTGTTTCATTGTCGCTTTTGGTAACGGTTACATTCCACTTTTTTAGAATATTCGTAAAGCTTTTGTTTGTAGTCTTATTCCATTCGATTACCGCTGTTTGTTTTTCGGGGACAACATACCGAATTGCTGTATCGACTTCCTCGAGCGTGTAATCTGTGCCGATTAAAACATCCTTAAAATATGCCTTGCCAAAGCTGTCGGTAACGGCATATTCATTTACGGGAAGTCCTGAAAGTGAAGTTCCAAACAGGTGGAATTTTACACCTTCATTCAGACCATCCTCCGAAGTTTTTGTAACAGTGAGATTGCCTCGGCGGAGCGTATTATTAAAATTAACAGTAGAGGTTTGACCGCTCACAACAGTGACACGCTGAACATTCTGCGGATTATATCGGTCTGCCGTTTGCTCTGTTATCGTGTAAACACCGGGTTTCAATGTAACATCTGCTATTCCATTTTCTCCTGTGACGGTAGAAATATTTGCACCGTTTCCGGATATAGTAAATTTCACTCCAGAAATCTTACTGTCTTCGCTTGTCTTTTTTATTCTGCATATTCCGTCTGCTTCTGTTTGTATTTTGAAAAAGAAGAATACAGGATCTTCAGCTCCGCATACCATTGTCTGATATCCGGGACGTCCCCATATGAGAAATTGGTTGCCACTGACTGAAATATTTTTTCGGCATCTTACAGACAAAGCATAGGGAAGTGCTTTATTGCTTGAAAAAATATATTGATCTCCGTTTCTTGTAACTTGAATATCACTGTTTTTAAAGTCGATATCTGCAAAAGTTCCGTTTGTATCGGTAACAGTAAGAGCATATTTGTTTGTATTTTGATCCCAACGCATGATCATAGCAGATGCAGCAGATTCACTTCTTGCACAGAAGCTTGGAATAGCATAATGCTTTGTCATCTGATCAAGTATCCAGTTATATGCAAGCTCTGCCGGACGGTTTTTAATCGAATTGTAGAAGGTATCTGCCAGTACGGTATCGTTATTTATTCTTTCTACGGGAGATGTACGTAACCCTTGCTGATACTCCCAAATGATTATCTGTGTTGCAACCATATAGTCATCGTTATTTATACCGTTTATAGGCGGATTTTTTCCGTCAGTCCACCCATACACAGTACACAGCATGATTCCAAACTGGGCAGCCATAGGGAGATTTTGATAATATCGGCTATTTGTACCGGAGGATGAGGTATATTCATTTGTGCTTTCGTTAAAATCAACTCCGGCTTCAACACAGTAAACATATCTGTCTTCACCATTGGTATCTGTCAGAAGATAATGCCAAAGAAAATTATGTCCTGCTTTATGTTCAACCGTGGTGCTTCCATCTGCAGCATATATCAGGCAGTCAAAATCTTTTGGTGCACTGTAAGTATCCCCATCAGAACTGATATATTTTTCTCCAAGTCTTGATGAACATACGCTTCCTTCCGTGCCACTAAATGCAAAAGCACTCAGCGGTATAAGTCCCGTCAGCAGCAATATGCAAATGACGGAGGCAAGAATTCTGAGAAGAAATTTTGTTTTCATAAGTAAATCCTTTCAATATGCAGAAAAGCTTTCGCTGCATGCAGTGAAAGCTTTTCAAATTTATTTGTTTTATTAAGCGAATAAGAAATATATGCGATATGCGCCCTCCTTCAGTTTTTCTGCATAAATATTAAAACAGGTAATTGTATCATAACCGTAAGCCGCAAGGTTGTCCAGCGTATGAAATCGTATATATTCTGAAAGTGTCCTTTCAATACTTTGCTTGGAATCTTTCAATGAAATAGTTACAGGATTCCACCATGCAGCGTTTTCAGATGTAAACGCAGTATTGCGTGTATACCCCATGTCTTTAGCAATGCGAATACATATTTCCATAACATCTTCCACGCTGATCTGGGGTACAGGAACACTTGCTTCTGCATTTGCAGCAGTGGTGATATCAGATACTGGAGCGAGCAGGGGAGGACTTGAAACTACAGGTTTATTTGGGATTTTTTGTGTAGTAGTTATTTCGGAAGGTGTAGACTCCATACTGTTATTCGGTGCGGCTGTGTCTGTAACAGCTTCTGTTATAACCGGTTCGCTTGTAGTTGCAATTGTATCCGAGAATGTATCTATGCTGTCAATCTGTTCTGTTTCATTTGAATAATCATATTCTGTATCGATCACATCCTGTGTATCTATGGGAACAGTTTCATCAGTTATAGTGGGAAGTTTATAGAGCTTTCTTTTTGTAGTATTCTTTTCAGAAGAGCATGCGGTCATTGTTAGTATAGTGATTGCTGCGATAATGATTAAAATTCGTTTCATAGTTTATATCATCTCGATTCTCAACTTAGTGCACTGGGTGCACTAAGTCTTAATTGAATTTTTGTATTCTTCCAGAAACGCAAGAAACAAGGATTCTATATTTTTAGTTTCCGTCAGAATATCTGCATACTCACGCAGCTTTTTACCACTGATTGTAATAGACGAAGGATAATTCTTAGTTTGGGTATTGAATATACTTTGAATCGTTTCAGAGCTTAAAGGACTGCATTCTTCAAGTTGACGCAACGCATTGATTTGGCTCGCTTTTGGTTTGATTCCTTTAGAAACAACATTTGTGAGCAAATACTCTTGTGTTTCTGCTGATAAATATGAAATTGCAACTCCGACTTTGAAGCCTATTTTACCGCTATCTACTAATAAAAGCAAATTTCGATTCAGAAAAGTTAATCGAATCAGATATGCTACCATCCTCCGACTGTCCTTATGTTCCTTGCCGGCTTCGCTCAGTGTATCAAGTTTTTGACCGTTATTCTGTAGATCTGTTCTTCGTCCTTGCCGATTTTGCAAATCCAAGCGCATTTTGTATGCGTATGCTTTTTCACTGTAGGTGAGATTGTGCCGTTGCTCCAAATTAGTATCAAGCATAATCATAGCTGCGGAAATATCGTTAATATCTTCTCTGATAATGGCAGGTATTTCTGTTTTTCCGCATAAAGATGAAGCCCTTGTTCGGTTTCTTCCGGCAAGTATTTGATACTTGCCGTTTCCGAACGGTCTGACTGTTATTGGATCAATTACCCCATTTTCTGATATACTTTTGGCGAGTGACAATAAATTTTCTGAGTTATATGGTCGGAACGGTTGTGGTTGTCCGGTAATCTGTTCGATCATTTCATCTTTGTATTCAACTAATTGATTTATGGGAAGCATAATAATCCGGCTCGAAACTTTCTGTACTGGCTGTGTAATAAAGTCTTCAAAATCCTCGCATGAAGATTGTCTGTAGCTGGTAGAACGGATTTGTTCTTGTAAATTCATTTTAGCCATAACACATTACCTCGGATGCGATATTGGCATATGCTTTGGCTGCATCTATGCTCGGAGCATATTCATGCAGTGAAATACCGAATACCGGAGCTTCAGCCACTTTGATTGCATATTTAACATAGCTGTCAAATATATGTATATGATCTCCGAAATCCCGTGTTACAAGTTCAGAAATTTGCTTACAGTAATTCGTATTGCCTTGATACTTAGTAATAATGACACCTTCGATTCTCAACTCTTGGTTCAAGCGACGCTGTACCATTCGTATCATCTTTTCTACCTGATCCAATCCATCACTGCTCAAAATATGTGCTTCAACAGGAATCAGAACAGAATTTGAGGCGGTAAGCGCATTCAATGTAAACATATCTAAACCTGGATGACAGTCCAGAAAAATGTATTCGTAATCATTTTTGATATACGAAAGAATATATTCAAGCAATCTTTCACGACAGGTCGCTGTTGGAATCACCGTTTCAAGAGAGGAAAGTTTTGCACTTGACGGAATAACATCAACTGTGGTAGAATGTACGACACTTTGCTTGATAATCTGCACCATTTCTTCATCTTCTGTTTCATTGATTGCTGCATTGAACAAATCATAAATTGTAGGCTGATTTGCTATTTGTCCGGGATGGATTCCAAAGTGTTTGGAAAGATTATGCTGTGGATCTAAGTCTACAACACATACTCGCTTCCCATGCATTTGCATGTATGAACTGATATTAACTGTGGAGGTTGTTTTTCCCACCCCACCTTTACAGGATATAACTGATATGATTTTACACATTCCAATGTTCCTCTTTTTCTATCTATACAAAAGACAGTAGATTGCGATATAAAGATATAAAATTATTTAGATAGGTTATTTATGCAAGAATTGCTTCTGTAGTTATACCGCTATTTGTACCGCTATTGTATTATGTTTTTTATGTGCTTTATAAAAAAATATGCTGGATATACTACTATATACAGTGTTTGCGCATGCGATATAATACTATATAATGTATATACTTTTGGGATATATGGCTCATAACCCGGAGGTCGTGAGGTTCAAATCCCACCCCCGCAACCAGCAAATCCTTGAAAACATTACGTTTTCAAGGGTTTTTTCTTTTTCTCTCATTATTGTAGTCACCTTAAAGGTACACTTCTGACCCCATTTGACTCTACAGCGCGGTGGGGGGATTTCATTTTTGCAATAAATATGATACTATAGCATTATAAAAAAATATAAGGAATGCGTTTTTTAAAAAAAGCTAAAATAGTAGTGCGGGAAAATATTATCGGTATCAAAGATGATATAGGCTTGTATGCTTTGAACGGCTATTACGAAAGCCCAACTATTGAATTTAAAGATACATTGTCTAATGATGAAATGTTAGCTGATCTGGAAAAGCTATACAAGACGGAATACGCAGATTTGCTTGTTGATTCCATTGAACTTATAATATGTTAATAGATTACACTGTTTTTTATCATTTAATAATCCCCCGATTACAAACAGTAATCGGGGGATATCTTTCATACCTGATTCAGTGGCTGATTTTTCTACTTCTAAATATTTTTTGAAGGAAACAAACGGATACCCTGTCACTTCACCATTTGAGTAATTTCCTCTACAGTCTCCTCCAGCGAGAAATCCTGTGCAGACACAGTAACATCCGCGTATCGCTCATATAAAGGAACTCGATACGCATATACATCTGCCAGCCCTTCTCCTGGCTCCATGGCAATTCCTCTGGTTTTAATATTGGAAATCCGATGCTCAATTTGTGTAAGAGGGAGTTGTAGATATACAATCTTTCCAAGACTTTTCAGGCGCGCCATGGCTGCTTCTCCAAGCACCACACTGCCGCCGGTAGCAATTACGGTTTTCTCCAAATCCTGTAACGCCGCTACGGTTTCGTTTTCTAACCGCAGAAATGCTTCCATTCCATCATCCCGGATGATTTCATACAGCTTTTTTCCAGCCTTTTGCTGCAGCAGCAAATCCGTATCCAAAAAACTGTATCCAAGTGTTTTTGCAAGCAGCACTCCTGCTGTGCTTTTTCCGCAGCCGGGCATCCCGATCAAAATAATATTTGTCAATTTATCTGCCTTTCCAACCTGTGAATATTGCCTGTTTTACGTTGCCGCATTTGGATCATATTCCACCGGATCAATGGGTTTTTGGGGTTTCACCCGGAAGGTAAGCGGCTCTGTTTTTTTCTCTTCCTGCTTTTTATCCTTGTTGGTTTCATCTTCCACTACGGTACGTGTCAGGGTAATTTCATCCGATTTTTCATATTTTACCGTGACCCCGGACATATAGTATTCCACAAACGAAAGGGGGACCCATATGGATGTGCCGATTAGCCGGCAGGGTCCTGTCATGTTCATATTGACCCCATTGATATTTGCCGTTGAAGATCCCACAGCAAACAGCACTGCTTCCTCCATACCGTTTCCTGCACTATCACTTTCCGTTTTAGAGGGGATAATAAAGCGCATATAGTGAATGCTGCCCGCCATGGGCATATCCAGAAAGGATGCCAAACGGGTGAAATCGGTGTACAGCACGCCGCCATAGTATGCTGCGGAAGCGCCAGCTTCAAATGTGTCGTCTTTGCCGATGGTAAACGTTACAGCGTTATATTTTTCTACAGCGCCCCTGTGATATATTTTGAAGTATGCTCCCGCAGTGATTCCGCAAATCAACGCAAACACAATGATAAATCGTGCCAGTATCCCACGCACCTGGGCAAGCCGTTTTTTACGGCGCAACTTCTTTTGGCGCAGGGCTTCCTGCCGTGCACGCTCCTGCCTTTGCCGCTGCTGACGGAGTTCCTCCTGCCGCCGCTGTCGGTAATACCGTTCAAAATCAGAAGCGGGATTTGCCCCTCCGGCGCCCTCCGGATAAATCCATCCGGATTTGCCCCTGCGCTGGGGCGGACGAGGTGTGCCCCGCTTTGGTTCAGGCTGTCTCCCTTCCGGCGGACGCATTGGACGCTGCCCCTGGGGCGGTCTTTTTTTCTGCCCTGGATTTGCAGCCGGCCGGGGCTGTGCAGCAGGTCTCCCTGCCTGTGGACGAGGCGGCATAGGTTTCCTCTGCGCCCCTCCCGATGCCGTGCCCGGTCGGGGCGGCATACTGCGTGGGGGATCAGTAGGACGCACAGGCTGTGCTCCATACACTGCCCGCGCCTTATGCTGCGGTGCGTTTGATGGGGGAGGGCCGCTGGGTTTCCGTGGGCGGACAATGGTTCCGTCCGCATTGACATAGCCCCGAGATGCGGGGCGGGAGCCATATGTTTTATTGTTCACAGCCTCGCCCCCAGTCAAATCGTGTACTGCTTCCTGTATCTACTTTGTTTCTGCAATCATAAAATACGGAGATGTGGGAGAATTGAGCATCTGAAATTTTGCAATACTCAGCTTGTACCGGCTGAGGGTGGCAAAATATGCCTGCAATGCCTCTCCCTCCGCAGCCCCTTCCGGATGCCCCGGATAAACTGCTACCATAAGGATGCTATCCCGTCCCAGCATAGACAGCGCGCCCTCTACCGCAGGGAGTGTTGTCTCCCGCATGGTAGTCAGCGCTTTGTTGCCGCTGCCCGGCATATATCCCAAATTGAACATACCTGCCCGGATGGGACCTGAAACACATTCTTTGGCCAAATGATGGGAGCGGCAGTACAGCTCCCAGTTATTTGGACAATTTTCCTCCCGCAAACGGCGGGCTGTGCTTTCCAGAGCGGCAGGCTGAATGTCAAAAGCTGCAACCCACCCTGTTTCCCCGACCGTTTTGGAAAGGAACGCGGTGTCGTGTCCGTTGCCCATTGTAAAATCACAGGCTGTATCACCCGGCCCGAGATGGGTCAGAATAAAATGTTTTTGTAATGCAAGCAAATCCACCATTACTGCACATCCTGATGTGCTGCCGCCATATCAAAGGCACGCAGATTGATTTCCCGCGCCTTTGCAGGAACACATTCCTCTACCGCGCCCCGAAGCACTGCCGCGTCAAAGCCCAGCACGTGGGCGCCAAGTCCGATCAGCGCCACGTTGGCTGCCCGCACGTTGCCCGCTTCTTCTGCAATGGCTGCTGCATCTTTTGCAATGATATTTACGCCTAGCGCATCTATTTTCTCTGCCAAATCTGCCGGATACTCCGCTGCGCCGATAATAACCGGCATAGGGTTGATTTCCTGGGTGGAGGTAATCAATGTCCCACCGGGTTTCAGAAAAGGCAGCCATCTTGCCGCTTCCAAAAGTTCAAAGGACAGAATCACATCTGCTTCTCCCTGGCAAATTACAGGGGAATTTACCTTCTCCCCGTAGCGCACATACGTTACAACTGAGCCGCCGCGCTGACTCATGCCGTGCACTTCGGAAATCTTCACTTCATATCCGCCTGCCGTAGCGGCAGCCCCTAAAATTCTGCTTGCCAGAAGGGAGCCTTGCCCGCCAACGCCGACGATCATTATATTTTTTGTTGTCATATTCATTTTCCTCGTTATTCTTCCATTGTAGATGAAAATGCATCGAAAGGACACATCTGTTCGCAAAGTCCGCAGCCTACGCACATGCTTGCGTCAACCTTTGCTTTTACGCCGTCCTCTCCTGCCACCATGGAAATACAGGGACATCCAATTTTCATGCATGCCTTGCAGCTGCGGCACTTTTCCCGGTCAACCTGCAGCGGGGGCTTCTTTTCCACACCCTTCAAAAGGGCGCAGGGGCGGCGGCAGATCACAACAGAAGCTGCATCTGCGGCAAGTTCTTCTTTCAGAACCTTCTCCAACTCGGCAGGCTGGGCAGGGTCTACCACACGAATGTGCTCTCTTGCAACACCCAGTCCGGCGCAAATATCCTCCAGACAGATATAGGGAGCAGGCTGATTTTTCAAAGTAAGTCCGGTCAGGGGGTTCTGCTGGTGTCCGGTCATGCCGGTAATCCGGTTATCCAAAATAATTACGGTGGATGCACCGCCGTTGTAAATAATATTTACAAGGCCGGTCATGCCGGAATGCATGAAGGTAGAGTCGCCGATTACGGCTACAGACCCTGAATCGTCTCCCCGTACTTTATTAAACCCATGAAGTGCGGAAATAGATGCGCCCATACATAGGGTTGTGTCCATTGCACTGAGAGGTGCCACAGCGCCCAAGGTATAACAGCCAATATCGCCTGACACAGTCAGTCCCATTTTCTTCAAGGTATAGAACACACCGCGGTGGGGACATCCGGGACATAGTACCGGCGGGCGCACAGGAATTTCGTCTGCAACCGACACGGTACAGGGTTCCTCGCCCAGCAATTTTTCCCGGAGCAGCTCCTGGGAATACTCTCCACACAGGGGGAGTACGTCTTTGCCGGTAACCTGAATACCCAGAGAGCGGCAGAAGTTTTCGATCACGCCATCCAGTTCCTCGATAACCACAACAGAATCCACAGATGCGGCAAATTCACGAATCTGCTTTTTCGACAGGGGATGAATCAGTCCCAGCTTCAAATAAGAAGCGCTGTCGCCGTATACTTCTTTTGCATAGTTGTAGCAGTTGCCTGCGGTAATCACACCAACGGCGGTACCGCCAATTTCCACCCGGTTGAGAGGACTATGATATGCATATTCTGCCAGATCAGCAAGACGCTGTTCCACAACGGGATGGCGCCGCTTTGCATTTCCGGGCATCATAACCCGTTTTGTGGGATCTTTTGTATACTCCAGAATCGGCTTTTCTGTCCGTTCCTCCAGCTCTACTGCGCCGCCGGAATGGGACACACGGGTAGTAAGCCGCAGGATAAAGGGGGTATCAAACTGTTCGGAAAGTTCATATGCAAGCTTGACAAACTCTTTGCATTCCGCGGAATCGGCAGGCTCGATCATTGGCAATTTTGCGCCAATAGCATAATGCCTGCTGTCCTGCTCGTTTTGGGAAGAATGCATTCCCGGATCATCGGCAACGCCGATGACCAATCCGCCGCCAACACCTGTGTAAGCAGTGATAAACAGGGGATCTGCCGCAACGTTCAGACCAACGTGCTTCATAGCGGAAAAGGCGCGTCCGCCGCCGAAGCTTGCACCCAGTGCTGACTCCAGTGCCACTTTCTCATTCGGCGCCCATTCAGCATAAATTTCGTCATATTTTGCTGCAAATTCAGATATTTCCGTGCTGGGTGTGCCGGGATAACTGGATACAAACCGCACGCCGGCTTCATACAGTCCTCTTGCGACTGCTTCATTGCCAAGCATTATTTTTTTCATGTATGTAAATTCCTTTCTTTGGGCAGTACACTTTCTTATAAACTTCATCTAATATTATACTGTGCCGTGCGAATTGTGTCAAGGGGAAGGCTATTTTGTCCTCCGGTATTTTCCGGAAGTTCGGATTTTTACCGCTTCTCTTTTTCGTTTTTTGTTTTCCCTTTATGTCGGTGCAGTTTGTCTGCTCCTTCCTGCTTCAAAAGGGCGGCTGCCCGGAGAAATGCAGCAGCAGGGCAAAGGAACAGCAAAGCGCATAGGGAAAGCCCCAGCGTTAGAATCATGCCAGGTTTGTCCGTCCAGGAGGCGCATAGATCCGTCCATAGCAGGAGGGGGACCGTCCACAAAAATGGAACGGACACCACAACGGGACGAATCAGCTTTTTCCCGGTAAATATTGTCCCCAGGACAATTACAATACAGATCCCCGCAGCAGCAGCAGTTATGGAAAAGAACATCCGCAGCAGGGTTTCTCCGTCGTTTTCTCTGGTATGATTCAGAAAGAACAGAACGGTACCTGTGCACAGTCCGATCAGTCCAGCGATGGACACTGTAAGAAATCCATATCCAACACGGCAAAACCATTTTCTGCTTGGTGCAGAACCAGCAAGAAATACTGCGCCGGCTCCTGCAGCAATACAAACAGCAATCCATACATACAGCATTGTAAAAAACCTGTCTTTCTTTATATTTATGATCTGGGAAGGGGGCTATCTCATTTTCTAAGCCTCCCAGGATAGAGAAACGGCTCACTATAAGCCACCCACCGTATCCCAAGCCCCCTTGTGCAACGGGAGCGCGGCTGCAAGCCACCACCGTACCCCAAGCCCCTTTGTGCAACAGGAGCGCGGCTGCAAGCCACCACCGTATCCCAAAGCCCCCCTTGTGCAAAGGGGGGTGGCGGCGGAGCCGGCGGGGGGATTGTCTGTACATACTGCCGATTTGTAATTTCTGTAAAATGATAAAAGAAACAATCCCTCACCCGCTCCGCGGGAGCTCCCTTTACACAAGGGAGCCTTTAATATATTTTGTGGCTCCGCGGGAGCTCCCTATGGAGCCACGTAGTGGATCCTCACATGGGAGCCTTTAAGCTACGTGACATGCCCCTTTACACATGGAGCCTTTTTATATGGGTGCTTGCTCCATGACAGCTCCCTTTGCTGGGGGTACCTTTTCGCGTAGGTGCTGACTTTCGCTGTCGTTTTCCTTTACTGGGGGAAGTCTGATATAGTTTATACTCCATCGGCAGTTTCTGCCTTTTGCAGATCACTACACTTACTGTAAGTTTATTGACAAATTCCTGGAAAGCGCTATAATATTACCGATCTATCAGCATGCGTTCTAATGCGGGAATTACATCGTTTCCGCGGGAAAGAATTCTGGCATGCCGTGTTTTATTCCATGCATTTTCATCCCGATTGAACAAATAAACATCCGTTATCTTTTCCAAAGGAATATAGCATAGGAATACCCAGTAATCATATGATTCGCTGAGGCATATTGATTTACAGCATTCCAGCAGCGTCCCCATCGGCACTGCCTTCTCCTTTTCCGCCTGCACGCAGCTGGAAGCAACACGGTACTTTCCGAAGGTATATGCACGGAAGTCGTTTTTCGCCAACAGATCCACAGGTTGGGTCAAATCTGTCAGGCACAGTCCGTCCCGCTCCAAAGCCGATAAATCAAAGTTCCACCGGGCGGCAGTTTCTATGATCCACGGCTTGTCCGCCTCTTGAAATTTCGTACTGCTGCAAGCACGGGTGTCCATATAAATAGAGGAAAGGGCAAGAAAATCCGTTTCCCGATCTGTTTGCAGTCCGTACGCGGCTGCCTCTTGATATATGATCCGTCCGGCGGAGCTTGCCGAACGGTTCAGGTAAACGGGCATATCCGGTGCTTCTATAACAGGGTGATGATCCGCACAGGCGATCACCTTGCCAGGCTGGGTTGTAGTATGGCAGTCACACAAAATCAGTACCGCATTTTTCGGAACTGGTGCAAACAACGCCCCCGGGTTATAGCCATACTTTCGCAAGACTGCGTCGCTGTGTGCATCCATTTTTCCATACAGACAGATCTGTGCATTTACACCACACTGCTTTAGAAACTGCTGCATCAGCAGACATGCCGCAGCGCTGTCATAATCCGGATGGAGATGTCCTGTTAGGACTATAGGGTGACCTGATGGATCCAAAATTGCCAGAATATCTGAAAACAGCATACTTTACCTCCCCGCCAAGATTTTACATAGTATAAGTTTACCTTACCTATAGCGATTTGTCAATTATGTTATAATAGCTGCAAAGCAGCTGCCAGCCGCTTTCGCAGCAAATTGCACTACGTGCAATTATAAATCATGATATAAAGGAGAATGCCAATGTTACCGGAAGAGATTATTGCCCATATCCAAAGCCAAAAAGTAAAGAAAATCATTGTGGATTGTGATGCAGGCGCCGACGGAGACGATCAATTTGCTCTGGGCTATGCTCTACGCTCTCCGGATCGGGTGGAGGTGCTCGCAGCCAATTCCGCGCCCTTTAATGAGAATAGTGGAGAAACTGTCTCTGCCGGCAAAGCAGAGTGTGAAGCGATTATTGCAGCAGCGGGGCTTGCCGAAAAAATCCCTGCGTTTGCAGGATCACCGGATTATATCACCCGTGCGGGGCATCCGCTGGAAAGTCCCGGGGCAGAAAATATACGCCGTGCAGTGCTTTCTATGAAGGAACCTGTATATGCAGTTGTCACCGGCTGCTGTACCAATGTGGCAAGCGCGCTGGCTATGTATCCCGAAATACGGGAACGGCTGATTGTGATATGGCTGGCGCTGGATGACCTGAACGGAGAAAATAATACAGGAGAATATAATTACCACAACGATATTGAAGGGGGAAAGCTGTTGTTTTCCCTTGCGGAAAATATGGTGCTGGTCTGCGCGGGAAAGGTGGTAGCGCCGTTCCGGCGCACAGATGATGAAATTGACGCACTGTTTAATGGAGAGAATCCATTGAGTATCTGGCTGCGCAGACGGTTCCGGGAAATTTCCTGGGCACAGGGGTTATGGGATCTTTGCGCCGAGGGACTTCTCATTTGTCCCGAAGCTTGTAAAATGGAAGTACACGACCGTCCTCTGTTTGGTGCAGACGGGGAAATTGTCGGGTTTGATTCGTCTCGCCGCATTGTAGTGGTAAATGAAAACGATCCGGGAAAGATTCTGCAGGACGCCGCCCGCCGAATCAATGCTTGTCTATAGCATGAGCCCAAAGGCTCCCTTGTGCGGGGGGGTTCGCGAGCCCCTGGAGCATATCGCACAGTTTAAATATAAAAAGGCTCCCTTTACTGGGGGAGCCTTTTTCTGTACAGCCTTTTATTTCAACATAGATATTGCATCGGAAATCGTTTTTTCAAAGGCTTCTCTGCCGTATTTATCTACTTCCGCCTTATTTTTATCTCCGTGAGTCAGACAGCCCGCACCGCCGATACAGCCGCCAGAGCACGCCATACCCTCGATAAAGTTCGCATCCAGCACGTTCTTGCTTTTCTTGAGAAGCGCTGTACGGCAGGCTTCGATTCCGTCACAGGGGAGCGCTTTCAACTGGAAGTCCTCTATTCCGTGCTCCTTCAGTCCCTGCGCTACTGCGTCAGACAGTCCGCCGCTTCTGGCAAAGATTCTGCCGAAATAGGACGCATTATCCAGCACATCTTCTTCCAGCTCAGTGATTTCCAAGTCCTTACTGTCGAACAGCGCCTGCAATTCCTCAAAAGTCATTGCTACATCCACATATGGACGCACAGATTCCTTCTGCACTTCCGCTTTTTTTGCCGTGCAGGGACCGATAAATACAACCTTACAGGGCGCTTCATGCTCTTTAATATATTTTGCAATGGTCGCCATAGGAGACAGATTGTGGGATACAAATTCCAAAAGGTCCGGGAAGAATTTCCCGATATAGTCCACAAACGCGGGGCAGCAGGAGCTTGTGAGAAATCCCTTTTCTGCAAGTTCTTTGGATTCGGCATGCGCCACCATATCCGCGCCCAGCGCTGCTTCCACTACCGTATGGAAGCCAAGGGCTTTCAATCCGGAAATAACCTGACCCAGCTTTGCATACCGAAACTGACTGGATATAGAAGGGGCGATTACTGCAAACACCTTATATTTCTGATTGTTTTCGCTTTTCTTGAGAATATCAATTACATCCAGAATATAGGATTTATCCATAATTGCGCCGAAAGGACACTGATATACACATGCTCCGCAAGCGATACACTTGTCATTGTTGATTGCGGCAGCTTTGTTTTCGTTCATGTAAATTGCTTTGATTTTGCAAGCATTTTCACAGGGACGCTTCCGGTTGATAATGGCAGTGTAAGGACACACCTTTGCACACGCGCCACAGTCTACGCATTTGGACTTGTCAATATGCGCCACATGATCGTGATCAAAGGAAATGGCGCCTCTGGGACAAACATCCTCGCATCGGTGGGCAAGGCAGCCCCGGCAGGAATTGGTAACCTCGTATCCGCCCATAGGGCACTCATCGCAGGCGGTTTCGATCACCTCGATTACGTTGGGATTTTCCTTATCCCCGCCCATAGCAAGTTTAACCCGGTCTCCCAGAATTGCCCGCTCCTTATATACGCAGCACCGCATGGTGGACGTTTTTCCAGGAACGATTTTCTTCGGGATTTCCATGATATTATCCAGAAGGGTGTCGTTCCAGGCTTGCTTTGCCACTTCCCGCAGAACTTTATATTTCAGATGTTGTACTTTTGTATCAAATTTTCTCATAAAAATCCTCGATTATGACCGCTCCTGCGGTTATTACGTAAAGTTTGCACAGACTCTGTCAGGCTCCCTCCAGCAAAGGGGGGAGCATACTGTCAGCCCTGCCTTCTTTAGCCCCCCTTGTACAAAGGGGGGGTGGGTTTTGCGCAGCAAAACGCAGGGGGATTGTCCGCATTTACTGTCGATATATAAATCCTGCAAAATGATAGTTATACAATCCCTCAGTCGACATCGCTGCGCTTGGTCGACAGCCCCCTTTACTGGGGGGAGCCTTTTCATGTTTGGGTATTACACAAGAGAGCCTTTTTATGTTTGTGCTATGTGAATGCTCACTTTGCTGGGGGGAGCCTTTAAAGGCGGGCGCTGTGCGACAGCTTCCTTTTCCAGTGGGAACCTTCTCCCGCCACCATATGCCTCCCTTGTGTAAGGAGCGGTGGCTCGGCGTTAGTCTCCACCCAACTCTAAGCCTCCCTTGTGCAAAGGGAGGTGCCGGCTAAGCCGGCGGAGGGATTGTCTAAGCAGACTGCCGATTTGCAGATTATCTAAAATGATAGCAGAAACAATCCCCCACCCGCTATGCGGGAGCCCCCTTTGCACAAGGGGGCCTTTTCATTTGAATAAAGCTCTGCCAACAGCTCCCTATAGAGCCACGCAGTGGATCCTCACACGGGGCCTAACACAAGACTTGAGCCTCCCCTGTGCAAGGGGAGGTGCCGGCTAAGCGCAGCGATGGCGGCGGAGGGGTTGTTCGTCATACGCTACCTTTTTAAAAATAACTTACCTTGATTCGCTTGCCCATTTTCTTAAGACATGCAGTCAATTCCTCCACCAGATTCATCTTAATATTGAAGTTAATCGGCAGATCCGGATTCTGGTGCGCTGGGTTGACCGCTCTGCCTACGTAAAAGTTAATATCCGTTGCTTCTTCAAACAGCAGGCGGCAGATCAGGGATGCGCCATCCCGCTTGGTGCTCCACTGCTCGTACAGTTCATTTTTATCTAACGCATCCTGGGCATACTCAATCACCTTATTGATCGTGATTACTCCCTCGGTTACCAGATCAATCCCTTCCACCTCCGCAATGGGTGGCACGTCGCTGTGATCAAAGGTGAGACTTGCCTTTACAGGCTTGCCCAGATACTGTGCCGCAATAGAAGAGGTAGTTCCGCCGCAAACAATGTGCTTGCCCTCCTTGGAGAAAAATAGGGACATCATCCGGTTGCAGTCATCCCGGTTTCTGGGAGGACCAAACAAAATGTTCATAGGCGCACGTTTGCGTATATGAATCACGCAAGCTGTCGCGTCGTCACCCGGTTCATAGCCGTACTGCTTGTTGCATTCATCTACAAGCATGGTGGAAAGGGTTTTAGCTGTATATCCCACATGGGCGAACGTCTCCATAAAATCAATGATGTTCTCCCGTTTCCAGCCAAAATTGTACGCCAATCCGATGCCCGCATGAGGACATCCGTCACTCATGGCAACAAAAATATCGTTTTCCTGCAGTTTGATTACAGATTTATAAATCTTTTTTCCGCCGATATTCAGCTCGCTTTTGGGGTAATCCCAGTTCTGACAGTCCCGCAGTACAATCACCTGAGGGTTGTCATACTGGATCAGCTCCGCCGTATGATTTTCAATCAGGTGGATAATTGTAAAGGTGGAATATGCCACACCCCTCTCACTGCAAATGGGAAGAGTTGCCGCAATGGTAGACACACATTCCTCCAGAGGCAGATCCGCAGCCATCATGGTGGAAATGATTTTCGAGGTCAAGGTAGAAAGGATGCTCGCTTTTACCCCGCTGCCCAGACCGTCTGCAAGGACGATTACCGTGGAATTTTCTCCCTGCTCTACAATATCCACATGGTCACCGCAAAGCTGCTCGCCCGCATGATTAATGCTTTTCCATCCGATATCTGCACACAAATTATTCATCGCTGATGGACTCCTTTAATTTGGAAAGAGCGATTTTCGTCTCAGCAGCCGTTTCTCCCAGAAGAGATGCAATTTCCTGTACGATCCGCATTTGCTTATCTACCACCCGGTCGGCGATTTCTACGGTCTGGCGGCTGATGCTTTCCTTCTGCTCACGCACAGTTTCTTCCTCGGTCACATCCCGCATGATACAGACAAGGAGACGATACTCCTGATCGTACACAATGGTTTCTTCCACATATTTTTCATATTCGGCAAGGTAGATCCGCTTGTCGCGGATGTTTTTGCCGCTGTGCAGAACTTCCACAAAATCTTTGGGGTCCAGAATCCGGATCACCCCTTCGCCCAGTACGTCCGCCGCAGAGCGGAGATTCATGATCTTCAGGGCGACTTTGTTGATCTGCTGCACCTCTAACTTTTCATTGAGTACAATAATGCCGTTCGGGGTGTTGCGGACAATATTGTCAGAGAAGGTTTCCGCTTTATCCTTCAGATAAGGCAGACACATGGACGCCTCCGCCTTGCCCTGATAAATAGCGACCGCTTTTTCTCGACAGGTGTTGTATCCGCAGGATCCGCAGTTCAGTTCATCCGCAGGAGTGCGTTTACCCATCTGCCGGAGAATATCGGTGATTTCATTTTCCGTGGGCATTTGCGTTTTCCGCTCGATGGCAGTAAACATCTTTTGCAGTTCGCTTTCTTCGGGCTGCTCTACCGGGAAATCCTTTTCCCCGGCAAAATTTGATACTGCCATATAATCCTTCACAGGGGAACGGTGGAATTTTTCCATAACAGGACCGCCGATACAGCTTCCCACACAGGCGGACATTTCAATAAAGCAGTTATGTACTTTGCCTTCCGCAATATCCCGCAGGGCGGCGATACAGTTTTCCACCCCGTCGATTGCCATATAGGAATATTTCGGGTTATCCTGCTGCATCGTTTTGAGTATACCGCCGGTGGTGGGGAAAAACCGGGCTCTGCTGTTTTCGTCCGCATCCATTTCCCGGCGCAGTTCAATATGCTCTGCCTGGAGCCAGCGGGTCAATTCATCAAAGGTGAGCACTGCATCTACGATTCCTTCATAGTAGGAGGCTTCATCCTTTTTTGCAACGCAGGGTCCGATAAATACTGTTTTGGCTCCCGGATATCGCCGCTTGATATCCTGACAGTGTGCCTGCATGGGAGACATTACGTCTGCCAGATAAGGAAGCTGGGCAGGGAAGTATTTCTGGATTAAAAGGTTGACAGAATGGCAGCAGGAGGAAATGATCACATCCCGCGCTTCCTCGTTGATCATATGTTCATAGGCATTCTTTACAATCGTCGCACCGATGGCGGTTTCTTCCGCGTCGTAGAAGCCCAGCTGTTTCAAGGCATCCCGCATGGCGTCAATACCCACGCCTTCGTAATTTGCGATGAAGGAAGGGGCAAGGCTGACAATCACCGGATCGCCGCTTTGGAGGAGCACCCGGGCTTTTTCCGTTTCGTCCACGATTTGCTTTGCATCCTGGGGACACACTACAAAACAGTGTCCGCACAGGATACATTCGTTGCCGATGATATACGCCTGATTCCCGGAAAATCGGATGGATTTTACCGGGCAGTGGCGGATGCATTTATAACAGTTTTTACAGTTCGA
>CATLAS010000002.1 GCA_949878535.1 uncultured Eubacteriales bacterium
ATTCCTTCACGGCGGGGATAATCAATGTGATTGCTACAATAACTGCGCACAGCAGCTTCATCAGGTTGGCGCTGTTCTTTCCGAAAAGCTCTGCATCTACAACAAAAGTAACGATCATTTTATATATAATAGAACCGCAAACTGCAGAGATCAGTCCAATAGTCACACCACGTTTTCCTCTGGGAAATAGGGAAAACAGTGCTTCACCGATAATGACTGCCGCAAGTCCGTAAATCAACGTGCCGCTGCTGGAGCTGGCGTCGGAATAGCCCACATAATGGGCAATCAGTGCGCCGGACAGGGCGATCAGTCCGTTGGAAACGCACAGTCCGATGATTTTTGTCCGATCCACATTGATGGAAGATGCCCGCACCATGTCCGGGTTATCTCCCGTTGCGCGGATACACATACCAAGATGTGTTTTGAAAAACAAAATCATCAGTGCAATAACGGCTATGCATAGGATGCCTGCAAGAATGGTGCCTGCAAGCTTTTTGTCATCCCGGGTGGCATCGTCACCCAGAAAAACATATGCCATTTTAAACAATGTGTTTCCACCGATGGACAGGTTGGGGCCGCCCCGAACCATGAGATTGATGGAATACAGACCACTCATGGTTATGATGCCTGCCAGAACCGGATGCACTTTCAGTTTTGTCTGTAGTAATCCGGTGGTCAGCCCTGCTGCCAGCCCTGCAAGCAGGGCAAACAGAAGGGAGAGTCGGGGATATCCCATGGAGGCGGCAACTGCGGCTACAGCATTACCGAAGCCGAAGGATCCTTCCGTAGTCAGATCCGGAATATTCAGCACACGCAGGGAGATAAACACGCCGAGGGCTAACAGTCCGTATAAAAATCCCTCTTGCAGAGCCGTTACATACAGCATGATTTTTTATCCTTTACTAATTGTATTATTTGTTTTCGTACAGATTGATTGTATAACCCAGTGTATCTGCGTCGGGAATCTTGATATCCAGCGCTTCTGCAAGAGCTGCATTGATTGTGCAGTAGTCGATGTCTACTACAATAGCGGGAATGTCTGCGACAGCGGTGCCCTTCAGATACTGGTCGGCCATTGCTGCAGTTTTTTCACCGATTCCCTTATCATCAATGGCAAGCGTTGCAAAGCAGCCGGAAGCAACGGTGGTGGCGGAAGAACAGTATGTAGGAATTTTTTCATCCTTGCAGATTTCGGTGAGTGCGGAAATTCCGGATTGCACGATTGCGTCATTGGGGATGAAGATTACGTCTGCACCGTCAGCGATCAGCGCTTCTGTCACGCTGCCCACGTCATCAGAGGTTTCCACTGTTTTTACAGTGTAGTTAATATCTTTAGAATCCAAATATTCGCAGGCGGAGTTGACGGTGCTGGTTGCATTTGCCTGTGCGGTACAGTAGATCAGACCAAATTTGGTAACGTCCGGTGTGAGGGTGTATGCCAAATCAATAATCGCAGAGGTAGGGATTGCGTTAGAAGTTCCGGTTGCGTTTTTATCCGGGGTTTCCAGCTTGGAAATTACGCCGGCTGCTACGGGATCAGATACTGCGCAGAAGAAATTGGGTGTATCGGATTCCATATTCACAAACGCCTGGGTGGAAGGAGTTGCAATGGTGAATACTGCGTTGTAGGAGCCATCGTCCATGGTTGCACAGATTGTAGACAGCGCGGTTGCATCGCCCTGTGCGCACTTGTAATCAATGGTGGTGTTTTCGTCGGTATAGCCGGCTTTTTCCAGCCCAGAGAGAATGCCGTCGCGCATGTCTAAGAATGCGCCGTTTTCGATTTGAGAGATAATACCGAATTTGTAGGTTTCTTTTTTTGTGTTATCGGTGTTTTCGGGCGTTTTGCCTGTATCTGCCGGATCCTTTGTACATCCGCTCATAAGCATAGGCACAGCCAGCAAGGTCAGTGCCAAAAGAAGAGAGATAAGTTTTTTCATTGAATGTTCCTCCAAAATAATAAATATTGTATATATTCAGCCGCTGCAGCGGGTTCTGACTTGATTTTATATAAATCTTCCGTTATACTTTACGTATACGAACAAGGAGGGGCTGTTATGATCCATATGGTTTTTATGAAATTTGAAGAAGGATTTTTCTCCCCCGCTATTTCCCGGGAAATAGCAGATGCGTTTCAGCGTTTGCAGCAGGCGCTGCCGGATGAGATTGTATCGGTGCGGGTGTTAGAAAATTGTGTTTCCAGAGAGGGAAACATGGATCTTCTCATTCAAATGGAGCTGCAAAGTGTTCAGTCATTGGAACGGTATTTGCACCATCCAGTGCATCTGGAAATCGGCGCTGTCATGAATCCGCATATTGTGCAGCGATGTTCCTTTGACTATGGAACAGGGGCATAAAACAGTAAGGATCCGACCTGCTAACGCAATCAGGGATTGTGAGCGGATGCACGGGAACTTTGCTGCTGTCGCAATAAAAAAATCCTGTCCGAAAAGGACAGGATGTATAACCTGCGGTACCACCTTTTTTGCACGGTAAAATACGTGCCACTTTGCAGAGTGCCAACACACTCCAAGCCTTTAACGCAGGCATACGGTCCGGGTACTTACAAATAAATGCTTTCTCCATTCCCTCAGCGATCCATTTGCCGGGCGACCTGCCGCGGGGCTTTCACCTTCCCCCACTCTCTGTAGACGTCCACGTCGGTTTGATCTTCGCTTCATCGGTTTGTTTTTATTGTTGGCAGTATTATAGCGCGGGAAATCGGGTTTGTCAATACTTTCAAAAGAAAAAGTTTTGTTTTTTCATTAATGTGAGGTAATGCGACAAACTATACAAGTAAAAAGCTCTCCCAGTAAAGGGAGCTGTCTCGTAACACAAATGAAAAGGCTCCTCCAGCAAAGTGAGGTAGCGCATCGCAGGCTTCATTTCCTTAAAGCCTCCCCCAGTAAAGGGAGGTGACGCACCGCAGGCTTCATTTCCTTAAAGCCTCCCTTGTGCAAAGGGAGGTGTCACAGCGAAAGCTGTGACGGAGGGATTGTTTAAGTTATACTGCCGATTTGCAGATTATTTAAAATGATAGTAGAAACAATCTTCCCGACGGCATCGCTGCGCTTGGCCACCCCCCTTTGCACAAGGGGGGCTTTATATGGTGGTGCCTGGAGTGTTCCCCCTTGCACAAGAGAGCCTTTTTTGTATTTTTACTTTGCTGGGGGCTTTTTCGTTTGTACTTTGCCAGAGGAGCATTTTTGCTGCATACTTACGCCAGGTTGAGCTTTTTCTTCAGAAAATGATTGCACAGGGCGAATCCGCCGGCAGAAAGTGCCAGATAAAATACAGTTGAGAAAATCAGTGTGAAATGTACAAGAGATTCCGGTTGATTGTAAATCATACCAGCCATGATGGCATTGCTTCCTACCGAGGCAAATACGATCATATAAATCAGTACAGTTATAATAGAAACTGCTGTATTGATCAGATAATAAAATCCAATAGCCGCTAAAATTTTGTGCTTTTTTGCAATGACTGCGCCAATTGTAATTGCAGTGAAAATCATAAAGGTAGCAAAAACAATGGATACAAGAATTCCCAGAATACTTTCCAAGGCGATAAACCAATAGGATGCGTTCATATACGGGAAAAGCTCGCTGAAGAATTCGCCGATTTCAGTGAATACTGCCATGTTCAGCAGAGCACCCCGAGGTGCTGATCCTATAAGAATATAAAGAAAGACAAAGAAAAGTACAGCCACAGTGGTAATAATTACCCACAAAAGTGTAGACCATGTTTTGGAAAACATATGGGTGGAGGTTTTCACTGGCAGCGTATGGGTCAGGTATCCTTCATCAGAGAAAAAGTGTTTATAAAAACGCACAAATACAATGATTGAAGATATGACAGCAAAGGCAACCAGAATCAGAATGGATCCGAAAATGATCAGCCCCAGCACACCGCTAAGCAGCGTTGCTGCGAAAGAATTCTGATAGTCGGAGACAGTGCTCATGAGCCGCATTGCTATACTGCCCAGCAGCGTAGTGCCGAGGGTCAGCAGCATCAGTGGCAGCACAAGCTTGGCGGTATATTTCATATCGTAGCGGAATAATTTCCTTAGCATCTGAATACCTCCCGAAATAGCTCGTCAATTCCTTTGCCCAGTTCTTCCCGGACATTGTCTGCGGAGTTATACATTACCAGTGCGCCGTTGTGAATGAACATAAATTCATCCAGCACTTTTTCCACATCAGCAATCAAATGGGTGGAGATCAGCACGGTGGATTCCTGATTGTAGTTGGACACAATGGTGTTTAATATATAATCCCGTGTGGCGGGATCTACACCGCCGATTGGCTCATCCAAAAGATACAATTGTGCTTCTCTGGACATAACCAGCACCAACTGCACTTTTTCTTTGGTTCCTTTGGAGAGCGCTTTCATTTTTTTGGTTGTAGGAACGCCCAGGTCTTCTAACATTGCCCGTGCCTTGTCTGTGTTGAAATCCTCATAAAAGTCTTCAAAATATTGGATTGTTTCTTCAACCCGCATACCGGGATCAAAGTAAGTACGCTCAGGCAGGTAGGATACAATACGCTTGGTTTCAATGCCTATTGGCATGCCCCCTACAAACAGTTCGCCGGAAGTGGGTGTGAGCAGTCCGGCAGTCAATTTAATCAATGTTGTTTTGCCGCTGCCGTTGGGACCGAGCAGTCCAATGACTTTCCCTTTGGGCAGTGCAATACTGAAGTTGTTTAGGGCGAGATCGCCCTGTCCGTAATTTTTGCACAAATTACGGCATTCAAGAATCGGCAGATTCATCCGATGGTGCCTCCTTTTTCAAAATGTTTATGTCTGATGCTTTGTTATAACAGGTTTTGACCAGTCCGGCAGCTTCCTCCGCAGAATACCCCAGTTCCGTCATTTTTCCGGCGAACACCTGCAAAAGCTGCTGCGCGATGGTGTCTCTTGCCCGGGTGATGACTTCGTTGTCTGCTGTGACAAACCGACCGGCTGTGCCTTGGGTGACTACCAGCCCTTCCTCCTCCAAAATTCCAAATGCCCGCTGAATTGTGTTGGGATTGATGGATGCTGTCAGAGCAAATTCCCGCACGGAGGGAAGTTTTTCATTTTTGCTGTACCGTCCGCATACAATATCTGAACGGATGCGGTGGGCAGCCTGTAAATATATAGGAATCGTTTGATCGAAAGCCCATGCCATGATACGGCTCCTTTCATGTATTATTGTACTAACACAATAATACAACATGTGCGCGTATTTGTCAAGAGATTTTTGGGTAAATTTTTGCGGTTTAGAATATGTATTTTAAAAGTCTCCCTTGATAGGGAGACTTTTAACGCAGTGTGATTGTTAAAATTGATATGATATATACAAAAATGTATTAAGACTTACTTGCAAGTGCATTCTCCATAGGAATCCAGCCATTCATCTGCACCACACGCATACACTCTGTATCGCCGATGGGGGTGCGTCTCGCTGGTATAAATCGCAACTTGCTTACATTCCATATATGAATCCAAATATTCTGTAGCGCCGCACGCGTACACTCTGTATCTGCGGTGCGGATGATCCCCGTCCGGATAGATTGCCACCTGGTTGCACGCTCCGTATGAATCCAGCCACTCTGTAGCTCCGCATGCGTACACTCTGTATCTGCGGTGCGGGTGATCGTCCCCGGGATAAATCGCAACCTGGTTACATTCACCGAATGAGTCCAGCCATTCTGTAGCGCCGCATGCATACACTCTGTACCGCCGGTGGGGGTGATCTCCATCAGGATAGATTGCTGCCTGGCTGCATGTTTTGTATTCCCCTGTAAATTTCTCAATATGGCACATATTGCACATTCCATATTGCCGGTGGGGATGATCGGTTAAGTAATATGTATATTCATACGTAGCAGCGTTCGTTCCCATGCTCCGCAAATCCCCGCAGATAGTACACTGCTCGTAATTCACATGGGGGTGGGTGCCTTCATACCATACGTATTCGTAGGTGTGTAGATAGAGGGCTGGGTCAACACGACTAATGCCTATATACATTTCAAAATGAAGGTGTGCACCATCTGAATTTCCAGAGGAACCTACTTTCCCAATGATTTGTCCTTGTTCAATAGAATCATCTACATCAAAACCTGGCGCAGATTGCATGTGTGCATATCGAGTTTTAGTACCGTCATTATGATTTATAAGAATGCAGTGTCCATACGATTGATTTCCACTTGTGCTACCATTCCATTTCTGTACCCATTCAACTGTTCCACTTTTTGTAGAATAAATAGCTCTACCACTGTTTCCATATGCTTTTCCATCATTTGCTACATAACGATAAAAATCAATAGCTTCATGTGATGAACTAAATGGACAACTTACACAGCCATTTTGATTGTCTCCGCCATATTTAGTGCTAAGATCGAAATTTACATTATCTACCGGCAGAACCCATTCATTGGATCTGGCATTTGCATTTGCATACAAAGTCATCACATTCTTGGAAGTAGTTAGTAATTTTAATTCAGCAATTGAATATTCACCGAATAATTCATCACTATGATAAATCCGGATAATCATTCCAACTTGCAATTCGCCTTCAGTTATTTCCTGTCCGTTATATAGAATTTCAACGAAATGCTGTTCATCAAAAGATTCAACATCCGCGATCACATCTTCTATACGATTTCCCTCATATGCGTTAGTAAGTGTCATCGTTTGGTCATCAAATTCACAAATAATCCCATGACGGCAATATTGAAGGGTTTGATTCGTCACCTGTGAATTATTATCTAAAGTTTTGTTGTCATCAAGTAAAACTCGTTCCGTCTCATTTGTTGCGGATGCGGAGTTAAGTTGCAGCAATAATGATAAAAATACAATGACGCTTAATACTATATATAATTTTACGTTTCATTTCTTTCTACACCGTTCATTGAATTTTAATTTATCATAGATTTACATATGCTTATTTGCAGAATAGAATCAATTTCCAGTTTATCTGCCTTGCGCACAGATATTTGAACAGAACTATCATTATATTCTCCATAAAGCGAATACGTGTCGAATTCGTAGTAACCAAAAGGGTCCCCTTTTGTTTCCCATGATTTTACATTTGTAACATCGGGGGTTTGCTTTATAACACCTTCAAGTTCAGCGAAAGTTTCTGGCATTGCGGATCCACTGAATATTTTCATTATGTTTTCTTCTGATGAAGGTAAGAAATGCTTTGTATCGACAACCGCAATGTCTACGCATTGGATATCGTCTTTTGGCAACGGAGCAAATTCGACTATGATATTATTGTTTTCATCTCGAGGGGGAGCACTTTCATCCCATTCTACATCCTCCCAACTCCAAAAATATTGACCAAATCCATTTTCAAAATTATACCAAACACCTGCCTTGGCTGTGCCAGCCGCTGTGAGTTTCCCGCGTTTTTCTGCTATTTGCGAATAGGTTAATCCAAGGTCGGAAAATACCTCTGTATTGAGCATCAACTCTGCTTCTTCGAGCTCCGTAGTGTCTTCCTCTGTTGTAGTAGCATCTTCCGTCGTCTGCACATCTGTTTTTTTTGTGGATTCCTCCGGTGTGCTGCCGGGTTTGTCGTTATCATCTGCACATGCTGCAATAGACACAAGCATAATACATGCGAGAAGCATGCTGATCAGTTTCGTTTTCATTGTGGTATTCCTTTCTTTATGTTTTTAGAAAATATTGTCGGACAACTGTTCAATTACGCATTCCCCATACAACAAATCGTTAAGGAGTGCGCACAGAAGCTCTGCAATTGCGCATTTTCAGCTGTTTCAGCCTGCGATATTTCATGATGTTCAACAGGGGAGAAATGATTGTTATCTGCTGCTGAAAATCCAATGAGAGATACAAATAAAACAGCTATCAGCAACACACAAATCAATCGTTTTGGAACCCGTGTGTATTTCATTTGGTTTTCCTTTCTTTTTTACAATGTATATAAAATTCATTCATGCACAGATGAGTGATATACATCTATTTTTGCATCTGAATCAATCTTTTCCTTATCATTGTGCTCAATAATAAATCTAAAATCATTATATGAAAAACCAGAACAATAGTTTAAATATAACCCTTCCTGTGCATAAATGCAATCTTTTACTCCCTCTATTTTTTCTATATCAGTAATATCAAAAGGAAAAGAAGTATTGCAGAAAACGTCTTTTGCATCAATCCAGGAAATGCTTAGGCAAGGAATATCCTGCTTCGGAAGCTGTACTTTTTCCGCAATAAGGCGCCCATTTTCATCTTTAGGAATAGGATATCCGTCTTCTCGTGTAAGTTCTCTGCCATAATCAAGGTCACCGATATCCCAGGCATAACTGCCGCTATATCCGTTTTTAAAATAAAAGCCAATACCACCGCCTGACACTCGGACAGCATCAACCTTCTCCCCCCGCTTTTCTACAAGTTCGGAGTAAGTCAACCCGATATCAGAAAGCAAATCTTCGTTAAACGCCAGTTCGGCTGTGGGTTCCGTTGTATTTTCCTCTGTAGTATCTTCTTCGGTGGTATCGTTTTCCGTAGTCTGCACATCAGTTTCTTTTGTGGATTCCTCCGGTGTGCTGCCGGGTTTGTCGGTATCATTTGCACATGCTGCAAGAGACATAAGCATAATGCATGCGAGAAGCATGCTGATCAGTTTCGTTTTCATTGTATTTTCTCCTTTACATATATAGAGTGGTTAATGTAATATTATGTTTAATTTTGTCGAATGAAAAAAGCCCGCAAAACATAAACTGCTTTTGCAGACTTTACTTTGGTTTGGCTCCACTATATCGGCAATTTCTACAAGCTTGCATAGTCATATCCTTTCGTTGATATTATGTACTACATCTCCTTCTATTTTCAGTATACAGAATGGCAGCTTATTTGTCAACGATTTCCTGTGCGATACAATACAGCTTCTATAATATGCAAACACCCGGGTTTGTCACGAAAAATCCTGCTCCGCTATTGTATAGAAGCGAAAAATGTGATAAAATGACGATACTGATTGGACTAAATTATACATTGAGGTACAAAACATATATGTTGACCACATCCTATTCCGCCAGTCTGCAAGGAATTGACGGATATATCGTTACCGTAGAGTGCAATTCCAGCCAGGATATTCCGATATTTGATATTGTCGGACTGCCCGACGCTGCAGTAAAAGAAGCAAAACAGCGGGTGCGTGCGGCAATGACAAACAGCGATCTTGCATTTCCGGATTCGGCAATTATCGTCAATCTTGCACCGGCAGATATCAAAAAGGAAGGATGCGCTTTCGACCTTGCTATATTTATAGCAATTTTGAAAACTGCCGGAACCATACCGGAAGTGTGCGATTTAACTGGGCGGTGTTTTATCGGTGAGTTGTCCTTTTCCGGCGCGCTTCGGCGTGTGCCTGGGATTCTTTCCATGGTAATTGCCGCAAAGGAGGCCGGATTCACAGAAGTGTTTGTACCGAAATGCTGCGGTCCCGAGGCAGCAGCCGTAGAAGGAATTTCCATATACGCCGCAGATGACGCAGTACAGATTGTGCGTCATTTGCAGGGGCTGGAAACTTTGCCTAAATTTGAAGGTGCAAAATATGATCTGGAAAATTACAGCCTTACAGGGTGCAATTTTTCCGATGTACGTGGGCAGGAACGGGCAAAGCGTGCGTTGGAAATTGCTGCGGCAGGCGGACATAATGTACTGATGATCGGTCCCCCCGGCGCAGGGAAATCCATGCTTGCAAGAAGGCTGCCCACGATTCTGCCCCCTATGTGCATGGATGATGCGGTGGAAACCACAAAAATTCATTCCGTCGCCGGAATTTTGAAAGAAGGCACTTCTTTGGTATGTCAGCGCCCGTTCCGCAGCCCGCACCATACAATGAGCATTGCCTCGTTGGTTGGAGGCGGCGCACGGCCGAAGCCGGGCGAAGTTTCCGCAGCCCACAACGGCGTGCTTTTTCTGGATGAACTGCCGGAGTTTCCCAAAAATGTAATTGAAGGGCTGCGCCAACCTCTGGAGGACGGTGAAGTCACTATCACTCGCGCCGCCGGAAAAACCACCTATCCCAGTCGATTCATGCTGGTGTGCGCCATGAATCCCTGTAAGTGCGGATACTTTGGCTCACAAAAACGTAAATGCACCTGTCGCAGAGAAGAAATCCGCCGCTATCTTGCAAAAGTCAGCGGCCCACTGCTGGATCGAATTGACATTCAAATTGAAATTCCCGCTTTGGAATTCAGCGAAATTTCTGACCCTACTCCCACAGAAGATTCTTCTGTGATTCGCACCAGAGTAATCGCCGCAAGAACCTTTGCCGCACAGCGATTCAACGGGGAAGTTTCCTGCAACGCTAATATGACCGCCCAGCAGGTGCGGCAGTTCTGCACAGTAGATCCAGCAGGAAATGCCATATTAGAAAATGCTTTTGAAAAATTTGGCATGTCTGCAAGGGGACATGATCGGGTTTTGAAGGTTGCTCGAACCATAGCAGATCTGGATCACAGCGAAACGATTCGTGCAGCGCATATTGCTGAAGCAGTGCAGCTGCGCAGTCTGGATCGCAAATATTGGTAAGGAGAACGCCCATGCTGGATTTTAACCGTTATTTTCTGCCCCAGAGACAGATTTTTCTGGACAATGTTCAATATGAAACACTGGAAACGGAAAACCCTTCTGAAAAACGGAAACTGAACTGCAAAGATACCATTCTTGCCCAGCACAGTGACAAGTGGGTGAAAATCAATTTTAACCGCACGCTGAGCTTTGCTCCTGAAGGAGTTTTCCGCCTGTCCGTCACCTTTGGTGTGCTGCTGCCATTCAATCCGCAGACGAAAGATGAAATCAACTGGAAAGAAACAGACATTGCCGGTGCCTTCCGGGAAAGCTGCAAGCCGCTGCTTGTAAGTCTGATGTCCCGCACCTCTCTGATGGTCGCGCAGATTACTTCTGCATCCGGGCAAAATCCGTTGGTAACACCGGCATCTCCTGTGACGGATTCTATGAGAAATGAATAGTAGGAGTATTCAGAAATAAAAAATCCCTTGTAAGGCTTCCTTGTGCTGGAGTCGCGTAGCAAATCCTATGGAGCTCCCGCGTAGTAAAAAACAAAAAGGCTCCCTTGTGTAAAGGGAGCTCCCGCTTTAGCGGGTGAGGGATTGTCTTGCTGTCATTTTAGATAATCTTTAAATTAGCGATACATATAGACAACCCCTCCGTCACGGCTACGCCGTGCCACCTCCCCTTGCACAGGGGAGGCTGTAAAATGATGGAGGCTGCGCGAAACCTACCTCCCTTTACCGGGGGGAAGCTTGAGTGATAGGAAACAATCTCCCCGACACGCCTACAGAGCGCCACTCCTTTACACAAGTAAGGCTAAAAAATAGTGAGGGCTGCGGCGCGCCACCTCCTTGGGAGTCTTGATCCCCTCACACAGGAAGCTAATAAAGCTTAACGGAAATTGCAAAGCGTCTGCATCAACATGAAAGGAAAATTTGTTTTGAAAAAACCTGTACTAAAAATTCAATATGACTCGCCTGTCATCCTAACCTTTGCCCTGTTAGGCCTCCTTGCATTGCTTATGAACGGATGGACGGACGGTTGGTCAAATATACATCTTTTCAGCGTATACCGCGCACCTCTGACAGATCCCCTTACTTATGTCCGCATGTTCGGGCACGTCCTCGGACATACAGACTGGTCGCATTTTTTTGGTAACATATGCCTGATTCTGGTGCTGGGTCCAGTTGTGGAAAGTCGATATGGAAGCTGGAATCTTTTTTTCTCCATACTGATCACAGCACTGGTTTCCGGAATCGTCTATTTTGTATTTTTCCCCGGAAATGCGCTGCTGGGCGCGTCTGGCATTGTATTTATGTTGATTTTTCTTTCCTCCATATCGGGAATCCGGGGAGGAAATATTCCCGTGTCCCTGATCCTGGTCGCGCTGATCTATCTGGGACGAGAAATTTACTCCATGATTTTTGTCGCCGACAATATATCTCAGCTAACGCATATTATCGGTGGGCTCTGCGGAATCATTTGCGGTGCCGCCATGGCGCGGGGCAAACGGTAGAAAAAGCAGAACACAAAAAGGCTTCTTTTATAATTAAACTCCCTTGTGCTGGAGGTCACTTCCCGGGGCATGCCGTGCAGCTCTAATCTTTTAAAAGGCCCTCTTGCGCAAAGGGGGGCAATGTCGCGGAGCGACTGGGGGATTGTATATTCCGTCATTTTACAAAATCTATAAATCGTCAGTATAACTAATTGACAGTCCCTCCGACACGATCGCTACACTTGACCGTACCAACTCCCATTGCTGGAGAATCCTTTTTTCTGGTTTACCCGCTGGTTTTCTCTGCAGTATAGGGGAATGCGTGAAGCACCCCATCGCTTACTGCTCCATAGAAAACTTCTTTTGGTGAACCAATGTTCATGGCGTGCAACTGCTTATCCAGCCATTTTGCATCCAGTCCTTCCTCCCGCAGACGGTTCCAGTCTACAATTCCATCCATAATCACCGCAGTGTCTAAAGTTGCCTTTTCTACCGCAATTCCCATATCCTGGGGTGTTGCGGGTCGATTTTCTGATTTAGGCAAAATACTTAACTTTCCGTTCGCTTCCAATATCACGCACTCCACCTGCGACAAATCAAAATATCCGCCGCTTCTGCAATGCATCACAAATTCATCCACATCCAACCGGGCCTTTTTAAAGCTTTTTTTAATCAGTTTTCCGTTCCGTAAAAGAATTAGCGGTCGCCCGTTGATTATACCGGCAGCTTTTCTCGATTTGTTGGTAATCCATGCAAGCAGGATGCTGATTCCGCCGTACACAATCATAGCAATCAGCGGGTCCAATATTTCATGAGGCATAGCGGTAGCAAGTTCGGCTCCGATAGAGCCGATTGTGATTCCGTTCACATAGTCAAACAAACTCATTTGCGACATTTGCCGGCATCCAATGCACTTTGTAATAATAAACATAGCAACTATAGATAATATCGCTGCCAATACGGTCTGAAGATATGCCATTTTTATTCCTCCAAGCTCTTCTTTTCAGAAATCACACTATACATAGTGTTGCCCTCCGCCTTAAAATTCATCCATATATTGTGTTTTTTTATAAATAGGCACTTGCAAAAATTATTTTATTCCTGTATAATAAACGTATAAGATTTCCAGATATACCCAATTAAAATTTCTGCCGTTAAATCGGTTCAACAAACTGAAAATTTTTTGATGTAGAAATGGAGATTCCTATGAAATGTCCGTCCTGTGGATCTATGGACTTGAAGGTAGTGGATTCCCGCCCAGTGGAAGAAAACAATTCTATCCGGCGGCGTCGGGAATGCCTCCAGTGTCACGGAAGATTTACCACATATGAGATTATCGACGCTTTCCAGCCTGTAGTTGTAAAAAAAGACGGCTCAAAAGAATTGTTCGATAAGAACAAGCTTTTATCTGGACTTTTGAAAGCCTGTCAGAAACGTCCTGTCAACGCGGAAACCGTGGCAAACGAGATCGAAATAGAAATTCAGAATTCCCTGCGCAGAGAGATAACTTCTTCTGAAATCGGAGACATCGCTATGGAAAAGCTGCGCGCATTGGACGCAGTAGCCTATGTGCGTTTTGCATCCGTTCACCGGGAATTTAAAGATGTAGAAACCTTTATGAAAGAACTGCAGACACTAAAAGGTGAAAAGCAGTAACAAGAATTCGAATAACAAAGCTCCCAGTAAAGGGAACTGTCAGCCAAGCGCAGCGATTGAGACGGAGAGATTGTCTGTTATACTGCTGATTTAATAGTCCTGCAAAATGATAGTGTTACAATCCCCCACCCGCTGCGCGGGAGCCCCCTTTACACAAGGGGGCCTTTTTATGTTTATTTACACGGGATATTCCCAGGTTCGAAAACGAACCATGCACAAGGGGAACTCTTTATGTTTATTTACGCGGGATACCCCCGGATTCGAAAACAAACCATGCACAAGGGGGCTATGTTTGTACTACGCCGTGCCAACTTTCTTTGCTAGGAGATTTTGAAGCATTTGTCTAAAAACTGTACGGGGCATCGCCCGAAACGGACGATGCCCCGCATTTTTTACTGATCTTCAAACTGTGCATTTCCGCCAGAAAAATCAATATAATCCGCCGGATTTACAGATACACCGTTTACCTGCAATTCAAAATGCAAATGTGATTCCTGCGCAATCTCCGCCAGCGCACTTTCGCCGGCAGCCGCAATAATGTCCCCTGCTTTTACACTGGTCCCCGCAGTGATTCCTGCCGGCAGTTCCTCAGAAAGATTGGAATATGTGCTCACGCCTCCGCCGGCATGCGTAATAGACAAGCATTTTCCCATCATAGGATCATCCCATACCTCGCCGATCACTCCATCTGCAGCCGCACAGATTTTATCGCCTGCACCCACACTAATATCCACACCCTTATGGGTACGGTAATCATTCATTGTAGGAGAAAATACCGGCACATCCATGCTGTAATTCTGCATAACCACACCGCCTGTGGGATTGATAAACTGAGGCAGCACCTCCTCTGGTTCACCGTTTACATCCAGTGTAGTGTCCGCCTCCGGCTTTTTGGTTTCACCATCTTTTTCCGCAAATTCGTCAGACCGATCTGCATCCTTTTTTGTTTCGGATGAAGCATCTGCAGTTGTATCTGCCCTTTCAGTCACCTGCACTTTATGCACTGGTTTGGTAGTTTCAGCCGTATCTGTATTTACGTTGCGCACCACGGCTCCTGCAATAGCTACCACCACGGCAATCATCATCAAAATGACAAGCAGTGTTACATACAAATTTGCTTTGCGATTTTCCTTGCTGTTATTATTCATTTTCCTGCATCCTTTCGGTTATAGGTTTCGATGGTATTTTAGCCACTTACAAGGTTTTTATACAGGATCTTCTTCTTTTTCACATTTCCTTCATATTTATCTTTGGTTGACACAAAACCGCCTTTATGTTAAAATATTGGAACTATACCCTTTACTGCAGAAAAGCCTGGAAAAGAATTTAATCAAATTGGAAAAATAGCGTAACGAAATTGGATAACACCATCCACAGTCCATGCAAAAAATCACGCTGATCCTTTTTCTCGGTCTGCTTTTCGCTGTAACTGTTACAACGAACTACGAAAATCTGATCAGTATGTATTATGCCCGCTGAAATCACAAACTGGACCAATGGCACATATTTTGTAATTGGATCGAAACACTTCCATATGCACAGCAGCGCATTCTTGTAAAGAAAGAAGCTGGCGCTGCAAAATAGACCTGTTCCGGAGAAAGGACAAATGCGCATGAATCAAGACGCATCAAAAGCCCGCCTCGGCGCTGGGCGCAAAGCCGGTATTGTGGGAATCGTCTGCAATATTCTGCTGTTTATTATAAAAATCACCACGGGAATCCTCACCGGCAGTATGTCCATTGTGGCAGATGCAATTAACAATCTGTCCGACGCCGGCAGTTCTGTTTTTGTTCTGGTGGGATATGTCCTATCAGCGCGCCCCGCAGACAAGGAGCATCCTTATGGCCATGCCCGCGCAGAGTATTTATGCGGATTGTTCATCTCCATTATCGTGTGCATCCTTGGAATTGAACTGCTGCGCAGTTCCGCCGAACAATTATTTACAGGTGGAAGCGGCGCTGCATTCAGCCCCATTTCTATTGCAGTCATGAGCGCCACTGTAGCTGTGAAAGGCGGAATGGCACTATATTATCATATAATAGCCCGACAGATTGGCTCGCAGGCACTGCGTGCGTCTGCTGTGGACAGCATCGGTGATATGTGCGCTACAGGCGCAGTAGTTGCTGCCATGTTCCTGTCTAAAATCACCGGACCGCTGACAGATGCTGTGCTTGGCTGCATCATTTCCATATATATTCTGGTTTTGGGGATCAAGCTTACCAAAGAAGCGTCAGGCACCCTTATGGGAACTGCTCCTGACAAAGAATTCACAGCACAGATCATCCGCCGGATTCGGGAATATGACGGCGTTTTGGGAATACATGATCTAGTAATCCACAGTTACGGCGCAAACCGATACTTTGTATCTGTACATGTAGAAGTGGATGCAGAAGAGGATGTCATGGAGTCCCACGATTTAATTGACAATATTGAAGAGGCCTTTCGTCGAGAAGAAGGGATTCATATGGTAATCCACATGGACCCGATTCAATATAAAGATGCACATGTCAATGAAATTCGCGCACGTGTTGCTGGAATCATCGAACAGATTTCATCGGAATACTCCTCTCCCATATCCATGCATGATTTTCGTGTTGTGTCGGGAATCACTCATTCCAATCTGATTTTTGACGTGGCAGTAACAGATGATTTTCCCGTTAAAGATGAAGTATTATGTTCTGAACTGCAGGGAGAAATTAAGAAAATAGATTCTGCTTATAATGCGGTTATTACTGTAGACAGAGAGTACTCCTCCAATCGGTTCGGCAGCAAAATGGATTGACATAAATTTCTGCTGGACTCCCAAAGCGGGTTGGCAGCTTTCAAGCCTCTCACAGCAAAGGAAGGTGGCACGATCAAGCGTGGCGATCGCGTCAGAGGGATTGTTGTATACAGCCGATTTAAAAATCATCCCAAATGATAACATATACAATCCCTCAGTCTCCGCTGCGCGGAGACAGCCCCCTTTACACAAGGGGGCCTTTTTATATTTGTGCCCGCGACAGCTCCTGCGGAGTCGCGTGGCGGATCCTCACAAGGGAGCTTTTTGTTCGTGGAAAACCGTTTTGTAAAAATTTTTTCATTTTTAGTAACATCTATACTCTCAAAGCAAACCGCTAAAATATGCATTCACCCAAGCCTCCCCCCCCCCAGTAAAGGGAGGTGGGTTTTGCACAGCAAAACTCGAAGGGATTGTCCGCACGCACTGCCGAGTTTTAAATTATCCAAAATGATCGCATTACAATCCCCCAGTCACAGCTTTGCTGTGACAGCCCCCTTTGCACAAGGGGGCCTTTTAAAGTTTTTACTCTGTCGATTGCTTCCTACCAATCAAAAAGCCTCCCCCTGTGCAAGGGGAGGCTTTTGTTAATATTCCACCAGCAGCATCTTTTGCAAAGATGAAAGGCTTTTTGTTATTCTTTTAAAACTTTTTATATCACTGTATCGGAGAAAATTCTTTACATGCTTCCAAAACAACTTCCCGTTCCACGAACGGCTGCTTGGTTCCACACACAAGCTGATAAGTTTCATGTCCCTTTCCGGCAAACAGAATTATATCCCCGTCCTGCGCCATCTGCACTGCACGGAATATTGCTGCCCTGCGGTCTATGATACATTCGTAATTGCTGTCTGCCTCCATATAAGAAGCAATATCGTTAACAACATCCTCCGGCGCTTCAAAATCCGGATTATCACTTGTAATAATACAATAATCTGCCAGCGCAGACGCCGCATGCGCCAGTTCCTTCCGCCTGCCCTTGGTACGTCCGCCTACCGAACCAAACACGCAAATCAACCGCCCGGGATCATATTCCCGCAAGGTTTTCAACGCGTTTGTTAGACTCAAACCATTGTGTGCGTAGTCTATAATAAACGTGCGCCCGGGGATTCCCGGCACCACTTCAAAACGCCCCTGTACAGGTGTTTCCTGCAGAACCCGGGCAGAAAAGTCCCGGCTGATTCCAAAAAGCTCACACACGGCAATTGCCGCCAATCCATTATACACACTGAACATGCCGGGCGACATCAAATGCACATGCTCTGCTCTACTCCCCTTACGGCAATAAAAATCCACTCCCAGCGTTGTTGCAGTGCGATAGCGGGATAAATCGTATGCGTTGTAATCTGCCTGACAGCGAATTCCATAGGAAACGCGCTGTCCCGCAAATCCCTCCAGCATAAATTCTGCCGCCGGATCATCCGCATTATATACAGCCGTTTTCGCATTGTGCGAGGAAAACAGTCTTTGCTTGCTGCTGCGGTAATCCTCAAAATCCGGATGTTCCCCCTGTCCGATATGATCCTCCGACAGATTGGTAAACACCACCGTTTCAAATCGGATTCCATCCACCCGATGATGA
>CATLAS010000003.1 GCA_949878535.1 uncultured Eubacteriales bacterium
TGTCGCTTCCGTTTACGCCTACAATGCCCAGTCGGTCGCCTTCTTCTACAGAGAAGGTGACCCCGGACAGAATATTTTTTGTTCCAACACTGTAAGACAGGTTGCTCACACTCAATGCGATCATAGTACTTTATCCTTTATATTTCATAAAAAGGGTCTGTGTCCGTGGACGCAGACCCTCGTTTGGTGGCTTTCCGTTTCTCTTTTTTCAGCGTCGTCCGCCGCCGGCCCCGCGACTTCCGCCGCCGCCAAAACCACCGAACCCGCCACCTCTGCCGCCGCCGAATCCGCCGGTGTGTCCCCCGCCGAATCCGCCTGGCCTGGGGCCGGGACGTGGACCTGGTCTGGGACCGGGGCCCGGTCCGTAGTGGTGATGATGGTGATGGTATCCTCCCCAGAAGGGGCGGCCGTATCTGTATCGGTATCCGCCGCCCGGCCCGCCGCATGTAAAGCAAGAGGAACGGAGCAGGGCAAAAATCACAATTGCGATGACTGCAACGGTGATCAGCAGTCCGATGATTCCAGAAAAGATGGTTCCGATAATACTGACAGCAGTGCTGGTGCTTCCGCCGCCGGCAGGACCTGCTGCAGGGCCGGAGCCGTAATGATAGGTAACGCCGTCCCAGCTTCTCGTGTCAATATCGTAAATCTGTTCCAGCGTTTCTGTCATTTTCTCACAGAAAATTTTCGCAGCGCTGTCGTACTCCTTTTGATCAAAGGCACTTTCCATACCGCTGTCGAAAATACGCTGGAGCACGGCGGAGGTGACTGTTTTCTCCAGCCCATACCCAAGCGCCGCCCAATATTTGTAGGTGGAAATTTCCATAACAAACAAAACGCCGTTGTTTTGTTCCTTGCTGCCGATTTTCCAATAGTTAAATAGATCGTCTGCGTATTCGCTTAAATCGGAATATCCGGTTTTGTCCACGGCTACAACAATGATTTGCGCGCCGGACAGAGCATATAATGCGTTTGACGCCTGATTGATCTGCTGCTCTGTTTCAGCGTCGATTACGCCGGCAGGATCGTAGACACAGGATGCAGGAGGATCAGGCAGCTTGTCGGCTGCGCAGATTTGCAGGGTGCAGCCCAAAAGCATCCATATGCTCAAAATGAAAGCAAGGGATTTCTTTGCAGCAGTGTACATGCTGTTATTTCCTTTCAAAGCAGATCATTCGAACACAATCGCCTGTTTTTTTGCGAAGAAGGAGGCGGGGAACAGATCTGTCAGTTTATTGTATTTTTTGGCCGCATCGTTGTAATCATCGTATTTTTGCAGAATGGAAACATCGCTGCACAGCGCCATGTGCGCCGCGCGTACATCGTCTTTGTATTTGCCTGATGTTAAAAGCCGGTTAAACAACGTTTCTGCATTGCGTTCAATGATGGTATATTCACAACCAAGCTCTGTTGGATGCGCTCCACGGTTCTCAATTTCCGCTGCTGCACGGCGCAGTGCTGCGCAGCTTTCATCCTTTTCCAGCGCCTGTTCGTATAGGTCGGCAAACAGTGTGCTGTGATACGCAAGGTCAGATAGGGTGGCGGATACGGTTTCTCCGAACTGATCTTTTTTTGTAAATTCTTTTTCCACCCGTCCTGCCTGGACAGCCACGCTGCGCCATGTCCCGAAAATCGGCGTAATAAGAATGATTACAGCAAGTATCACGCCCGCCCGGACCCTGTTTTCCAGAAAAAACTTCATATAAAATGATTCCTTTTACCCGGGGATTACTTGTTATTTTGCATCAGCTTCGCACGCAGCTCGCCTTCAATACGACCAAGCTCTTTTTCTGCCTGCGCCCGCTTTGTTTTGCCTTCTGCCTGAATCCGCTGTACTTCATCCAGCGTAGCGATCAGCTGCTGGTTGGTATTCTGCAGTGTTTCCAGTTCCACAACGCCCCGTTCGGATTCTTTTGCAATATCAATAGATCCTTGCTTCAGAGTTTCTGCATTCCGGCGCAGCAGTTCGTTGGTCATATCGGTGACAGCACGCTGCGCTTCCATAGCCTGGTTGGAATGCTCGATGCCCAGAGAGAGAATCATCTGATTTTTCCACAGGGGAATGGTGGAAACGATGACGGATTGGATTTTTTCCGTCATCAGGGTGTCGTTGTTTTGTACCAGACGGATCTGAGGCGCCATCTGAATGCAGATCATTCTGGTTAGCTCCAGATCGTACAGCTTTTTCTCAAATCTGGTCAACTGGGCTTCAAAATCGTTTACTGCCTGCGCATCTTCCGGCAAACCTGATTTTTCCGCTTTTTCCCGGAGCGCTACAAGGGTGGTTGCCCGCTCTGCTTCTAATTTCTTCTTTCCTGCCAGAATGTACATGGTCAGTTCCTTGAAATAGGCAAGGTTCATTTCGTACATCTTATCCAGCATGGCGACATCCTTCATCAGAATGATCTGATGCTGCTCCAGAGATTCTACAATATTGTTTACACTTGCTTCAGCCGAGTCGTATTTTGCCTTCATTGTAGCGATTTTATTTTTCTGTTTTTTGAAAAATCCGAAAAATCCTTTTTCACCTTCATCGTCTGTGATGCCCTTGAGTTGGGTAACAAGCCCCGCGATCATATCGCCAAGCTCGCCAAAATCCTTTGTCTTTACCGACTCCAGAGCGGAATCAGAAAATGCGGAAATTTTCTGCTGGGCGGCGGCGCCGTACTGAAGAATTGCAGTACTGTCCGTAACGTCGATTTTTTCTGCAAAGGCTTCAACAACCTTCTTTTCTTCTTCTGTTAATGCAGAATCGTTCAGCTCCTGTGCTTCCGTTTCTGCTTCCTTTTCAGGTTCAGCCTGCGGTGTGGGAGCTGCCGCTGCAGCCGCGGTTCCAAAGGGATCCAGTGTAAGAGAAGGAATCTGCTCGTCAAAGTTTTGGTTATCCATAATACTCTCCATTCCTGCCGTTGGGCATGATATTACTCTATATTTTAGTCGTCTGCAAGTCCGTCCCTGTGCAGCATCTGATTCAGTACGTCTATGTCGGTGGAAATATCTAAATCATCATTTTTATATAATGCGTCCAGCTGCTTTTTCAGTGCGCTGTCTATTCCAGCAAAAGCGCTCTCGATTTTTGTCTCTATATCGGCAAGGGTTTGTACCCCTTCCGTATCTCCCTGGGATTGTTTCAGGAGAAATATATATTTGTCGCTCAGCTTGCGCATTACCGGGAGATAATATCCGGCGAGCCGCCGGCATTTTGGAAAGTCGGACGGATCCGCTTGGAGATTTTTTGCGATTTTCCCGAGGACTGTACTGACAGACTGGAGCCGTGCAGCAAATGCAGCGCGTTCTGCTGGCAGCAATTCTGCTGCTGCGGTCAGATGGGCGGCCTCCGATTCAAGCTGTGTGCACAGTGCATCTGCATCGGCATTGCCGGAGGTGGGGCGGGGCGCGTCTACATATTCTTTATATTCCGGTGCGATGATCCAGGTGATCAGCCACGCGATCAGACTTACTACTGCTACAATGAGAATATCCAGCGTTCTATACATGGGATAAAACAGTCCTGCCAGCACCCAAACTGCCACGCACGCCCAAAGAGGCAGGGCGGATTTTCTTTTTACGCAGATTTTTCCTGCATTCTCTTTTTTCATATTTTATTCTGCATCCTCCTGTGGGGATTTCAGCACCACCGAATCGGACAGTGCCAGCGTCAGCAAACGGCACAGGGCATAAACAGTCATTATAAAGCAGAAAGCAATTTGAGAAGGCTCCATATTATATCCGGGTGTTTCGGTAACAAGTCCCAAAACGGCGCTAACGGAAATGGCACCGCCGATAGCAGTGGTGCAGATTAGGGAAAACACGTACCGAGGAAAAACGGTCCCTCTTTTCAGGGAAAGTCCGGCTGCGCCGGTAAGAAAAAGCATAAATGAAATGTACATAAGCTGCTGCAGTATTTTCACAGGACTATTTGCAGCGGCAGTCAGATCTAAATAAATGATAAACAATCGGGTAGCCGCATAAATAGGCGGAAAAAATCCCAGACAGGCAGCCAGCGGGCTTTGCCGGATTTTTTTCGGCGCGCTGTCGCAAACAAGATAGACAATAAACAGCAGTGCTAACAAGTCAGAAACCAAAATCAAACTCCAGTGGGGGAGCAGGGGATTATCATGGGGGATGTGCAAAAGATCTGTTGCCGTTTGCCACAGTAGTGTGAGAATCAACGCTATGGAAACGATTTTGGTGTAAATAGGTGAAGGAATATCCAAGTTTTCTGGAGCAGATTTTCTGAAAAGGAACCAGGAAACAGCGGCGAGAATGACGCCAATTGTCAGTACTGCATAAAGTACCCCGGCTTTAACGGATCCCTTTTCAAAATAGCCAAGCTCTGGAGAATAGTCACCGACTACGGCAAGAAACATACAAAATGCGCCGAGGAGAGCAACAAGCACCGCGCCGCACAGAAGATAAGCCAGAATTGTTTTTTTGTTTTTTACCATAAAAAGTGCCTTCCCCTATCAATCAATTTTTACCTATTATATAGGGTAACACAAAACCAGTTTTAAATCAATATATTTCCCGAAAAATTCACCAGGTCTGTGATGTTCGTTCATAATTGCAGGGCGAGCTGTCAGCGAAGCGATAGCGACTGAGGGATTGTTTTTTCTATCATTTTGAAGGATCAATAAATAGGAAGTTAATGCAGACAATTCCTCCGTCCCGCCTACGGCGCGCCACCTCCTTTTGCACAAAGGAGGCTTGAAGTTGGGTCGTTAGGCTCCCTTGTGTAAAGGGAGCTGTCAACCAAGCGAAGCGATGTTGACTGAGGGATTGTTTTTTCTATCATTTTGAAGGATCAATAAATCGACAGTATATACAGACAATCCCTTCGAGTTTTGCTGCGCAAAACCCACCTCCCTTTACACAAGGGAGGCTAAAAGGATAGAGCCTGCGGTGTGCCACCTCCCTTTGCACAAGGGAGGCTAAAAAGATGGAGCCTGCGGTATGCCACCTCCTCTTGCACAGGGGAGGCTTAAAGATTTTATACTTCGTGCCACCTTTCTCTGCCAATGAGAGACCTATGAAGTTAGGTAAAGCCTCTATGTCGCGCACATATTGTGCTATTTTTGCGCCTTGACACAACATATATAAAACTTCGTTAAAATGTACAAAAAATAACGCGAAATTTCTATAAAATTTTCTGAATTTTTCTCCGTTAAATTTATGTACATCCGTTGCAATACAATGGAAATTATGGTAAAATTACAAGGCTTGATGTGCGATGAAACGGAAGGTTGCCGCCCTTTTTGCTACAGAGGACGGGGAATTTCCGCGGAGTATGTCCGTTTTGAAAACGGGCGAAGCGAACGCGAGCGCAGGCGGGCGGCCGATGTGTGTAAGGCTGACCTGCGGATCTCTGCTTTGCTGCGGCAGGGCGGAATATGTCCGGATGGAAAGTACGGCGGATTTGTGGTTGCACCGCCGGGGTGCTTTTTGATCCGGTTTCCTTCAGGAGATCTTGGAAACGCCCGGGCGCGTGTTCGTCGCCTCGGCAAGTAAAAAAATTTAGGAGGCAAACAAGTGGCAACAAAGATCAAGGTTCGGCTCAAAAGTTATGAGCACACGCTGGCAGACAGCGCAGCAGCTAAAATTGTGGAAGTTGCAAAAAGAGCAGGCGCACAGGTTTCCGGTCCGATTCCTCTTCCGACTGAGAAGGAAATCGTAACTATCCTGCGTGCAGTACACAAATATAAGGATAGCCGCGAACAGTTTGAACAGCGCACGCACAAGAGACTGATCGTCCTTGAAAACGCTGATGCAAAGGTTGTTGAATCCCTTCTGGGTGTTGAACTTCCCGCAGGCGTTGAAATTGAAGCGAAAGAAGTAAAATAAGTCCTTTCGCAAAAACAGCCGATTTTCCCCGTACAGAGCATATCGCGAGCAATGCTCGCTTGCACATGCCGCGCATGTGATTTTGATGCTTGATGGCGGAAAGGTCAAGTTGGCGGCTGCGGCGTGGCTGCCGCGCAAAACAAAAGACGTCAACCAATAACCTTATTTGGAGGAAAAAATGAAAAAAGGAATCATTGGAAAGAAGCTGGGCATGACCCAGATCTTCGCTGAAAACGGCGCTGCGATCCCTGTAACAGTGATTGATGCCGGTCCGTGTTTCGTTGTTCAGAAGAAAACACAGGCTACCGACGGCTACAGCGCAGTACAGCTCGGTTATGAAGATATCCGGGAAAAGCTGGTTACAAAACCCCGCGCCGGACACTTCAAAAAAGCAAATGTGCCCGCGAAGCGGCACCTGAAAGAATTCCGTCTCGAAAACGCTGAGAAAATGAACGTGGGCGACGTAGTGGCCGTCGATACCTTCGCCGCAGGCGAAAAGGTCGACATCACCGGCATTACAAAGGGCCGCGGATATACCGGCGCAGTTAAGAGATGGGGTCATCACATTTTAAGAATGACACACGGTACAGGACCGATTCACCGTCAGGTGGGTTCCATGGGTGCATGTTCCACCCCGTCCCGTGTCATGAAAAATAAAAAGATGGCAGGACAGTACGGTAACGAACAGGTAACCGTTCTGAATCTGGAAGTTGTTAAAATCGACGCGGAAAAAGGTCTGATTGCCGTAAAGGGCGCCGTTCCCGGCGCTAAAGGCGGAATCGTGTTTATCCGTGACAGCGTGAAAGCATAAGGGGAAGGAGGAAGAACAAATGCCAGAGATTAAAGTAGTAAATATGGCAGGTGCCGATGCAGGCACAATGAAACTGTCTGATAAAGTGTTTGGCGCCGAGGTAAAACCCAGCATCCTCCATTCTGCTGTAAGAATGTATCTGCTGAACCAGCGCCAGGGTACCCAGTCCACCCTGACCCGTACAGAAGTATCCGGCGGCGGCAAAAAGCCCTGGAGACAGAAGGGAAGCGGACGTGCAAGACAGGGTTCCACCCGTTCTCCCCAGTGGACACACGGCGGCGTAGCCCTTGGACCGAAGCCCCGCTCCTACCGGGTGACAATGAACAAGAAGGCAAGACAGAAGGCGCTCTTCGGTGCATTGACATCCAAAGTAGCAGGCAGCGAAATGATCGTTGTTGACCAGATCGCAGCCAGCGAATATAAAACCAAAGTGATGGTGAAAATGCTTTCCGACATCGGCGCAGCAAAGAAAACTCTTGTTGTGCTCCCTGAGGTAGACTGCAAGGTTATCGCAAGCCTGCAGAACATCGAGGGTGTTAAGGTTTCACAGTACAACGCCATCAACGTATACGACATACTGAACTGCGATTCCCTGGTTGCCAGCAAGGCTGCTGTGGAGAAAATCGAGGAGGTATACGCGAAATGAAATTAGCACAGGACATTATCTTGAAGCCGATCATCACTGAGAAGGCGATGGACGATATCTCCATGAAGAAATACACCTTCAAAGTGGCTACGGACGCAACAAAGCCTGAAATTGCAAAAGCAGTGGAAGAGCTGTTCGGCGTGAAGGTAGCGGCTGTAAACACAATGAATATGAAAAGAAAACCCAAAAGACTCCGTTACAGCAGCGGTTACACCGCAGCATGGACCAAGGCGATCGTAACACTGACTGCCGACTCCAAGACGATTGAGTTCTTTGAGGGAATGAACTAAGGGAGGAGTAGAAAATGCCTACAATTAAGTATAAGCCTACGACGCCGGCAAGAAGAAATATGTCGGTTTCCTCCTTTGTGGAAATCACAAAGAAAACTCCTGAAAAAAGCCTTCTGGAAGTTAAGAAGAAGCATGCTGGTCGTAACAGCTATGGTCGCATCACCGTTCGCCATAAGGGCGGCGGAAACCGTCAGAAATACCGTGTGATCGATTTCCGCCGTACTTCTGATAAGCCCGCAACCGTAATCGGCGTTGAGTACGATCCGAACCGCTCCGCTTACATCGCTCTGGTACAGGACGATGCAGGTAAGAAGAGCTATGTACTCTGTCCTGTCGGCGTGACCGACGGCATGGTGCTGCATAACGGTGCAGGCGCAGATATCAAACCGGGTAACACTCTGGAAATCGCTGATATCCCTGTTGGTACCTTCATTCACAACATTGAGCTGTATCCCGGCAAGGGCGGTCAGCTGGTTCGCGCAGCAGGCACTCAGGCACAGCTCATGGCAAAAGAAGGATCCATGGCACAGGTTCGTCTGCCTTCCGGCGAAGTGCGTTATATCCGGATGAACTGCAAGGCAACTATCGGTCAGGTGAGCAACATCGAACATGATACCGTGAAAATCGGTAAAGCAGGTCGTAAGCGTCACATGGGTATCCGCCCGACAGTACGCGGTTCCGTAATGAACCCCTGCGATCACCCCCACGGTGGTGGTGAGGGACGTTCTCCTATCGGTCGTCCGGGTCCTGTAACTCCTTGGGGCAAACCTGCTCTGGGTTATAAGACACGGAAAAAGAAGAACACTACTGACAAGTTCATCGTAAAACGCAGAAACAGCAAGTAAGGAAGGAGTAAGTTTTCATGAGCAGAAGTTTGAAGAAAGCCCCCTTCGTCGAAGCGAAGCTGTACGCTCGCGTATGTGCTATGAATGAGAAGGGTGAGAAAAAGGTGCTCAAAACATGGTCGAGAGCATCCACCATATTCCCTGAGTTTGTTGGACACACCTTTGCTGTACACGACGGAAGAAAACACATCCCCGTATACGTAACAGAGGACATGGTCGGTCATAAGCTGGGTGAGTTTGCACCCACCCGTACCTTTAAAGGTCACGCCGGCTCCAAAACATCCAACTCAGGTAAGAAATAATTAGGGAGGAAATGTAGAAATGGAACAGACCAAAGAAGCAAGATCCTATCTGAAGTTTGTACGCATCTCCCCCCGGAAGGTTAAAATCGTTCTGGATTTGATCCGCGGCAAGGATGTAAAAACAGCCAGAGGTATTCTGAAAAATACCCCCAAGGCTGCATGCGAACATCTGATCAAACTGCTGGATCGTGCTGTTGCAGATGCAGACAACAACTTCGGAATGGATACAGACAGACTGTATGTGTCCGAGTGCTTTGTAACCCCCGGCATGACGCTGAAAAGAATGATGCCCAGAGGTAAGGGAAGCGCAGACAGAATTCTGAAAAGAACCAGTCACATCACCCTCGCGGTGAAAGAAAAGGAATGAAGGAGGCAAGGAGACAATGGGTCAGAAAGTAAATCCCCACGGCTTTCGCGTGGGAGTCATTAAAAACTGGGACTCCAGATGGTACGCCAAGGACGAAGCGTTCGGCGATACTCTGGTAAACGACTACAACGTAAGAAAATACCTGAAGAAACGTCTCATGAACGCCGGCATTCCGAGAATTGAGATCGAACGGGACAACACCGGCAAAATCCGCGTTTACATTCACTGCGCAAAGCCCGGCATGATCATCGGTCGTGACGGCGCGGAGATCGAAAAGCTGCGCGTTGATCTGGAAAAGATGACCGGCGCACCTGTGTCCGTGAACGTAATCGCAGTAAAACCTGTGGAAATGAGCGCACAGCTCGTTGCAGAAAATATCGCAAGCCAGCTGGAACGCCGTATCGGTTTCCGCCGTGCTATGAAGCAGTCCATCGGACGCACCATGCGTATGGGCGCTAAGGGTATCAAGATTACTGTGTCCGGTCGTCTGGGCGGCGCGGAAATCGCCCGCAGCGAGCACTACCATGAGGGTACCATTCCGCTGCAGACGCTGCGTGCCGATATCGATTACGGTTTTTGGGAAGCGAATACCACTTACGGTAAAATCGGCGTAAAGGTTTGGATCTACAAGGGTGAGGTTCTCCCCGAAGTAGCAAGAGTGCAGACAGGCGCATCAGAAGAACGCCGTCAGCAGAATAACCGCCGTGATAACCGTGGCAGAGGCGATCGCAGAGACAACCGCGGACGCGGAGATCGTCGCGATAACCGCGGCGGACAGCGTCGTGACGGCGGCAGACCGGGCGCAGGTCGCGCAGGCGGTCAGGGTCGGCAGGGTCAGGGCCCCAGAAATAACAGTGAAGGGGGCGCGAAATAATGTTAATGCCGAAAAGAGTTAAGTACAGACGTGTACACAGAGGTCGTATGAAAGGCCGCGCAACCCGCGGTAATAGAATTACCAGCGGTACATTCGGTCTGATTGCACAGGAACCCGCATGGATCACCAGCAACCAGATTGAGGCAGCCCGTATTGCGATGACCCGTTACACCAAGCGTGGCGGTAAAGTATGGATTAAGATTTTCCCCGATAAGCCGATTACAGAGAAGCCGGCTGAAACCCGAATGGGTTCCGGTAAAGGTTCTCCCGAATATTGGGTGGCAGTGGTTAAACCGGGCCGCGTAATGTTCGAAATGGACGGCGTATCCGAGGAAGTAGCAAGAGAAGCAATGCGTCTTGCAATGCACAAGCTCCCCATTAAGTGTCGTTTTGCGACCAAGGAGCAGCTTGACAAGGAACTGGAGGGATAAGCTGTGAAAGCAACTGAACTGAGAAAAATGTCGGAAGCAGATCTGGGCACCAAGCTGTTGGACCTGAAAAAGGAACTGTTCAATCTGCGCTTCCAGCACGCAATCAATCAGCTTGACAACCCCCACAAGATTGCGGATGTAAAGAAAGATATCGCCCGGGTTATGACCATAATCCGTGAGAAGAAAGCGTAAGGGGGTACTGACGAATGGCAGACGAAACACGCGCACTGAGAAAGACCAGAGTGGGCAAGGTAGTCAGCGATAAAATGGACAAGACCATTGTTATTGCGATCACCGATCACGTAAAGCATCCCACTTACGGTAAAATCATTAAAAGAACTGTAAAGCTCCACGCTCATGACGAGGAAAACGCATGCGGCATCGGAGATACCGTAAAGGTAATGGAAACCAGACCGCTGTCCAAATCCAAGAGATGGCGTCTTGTGGAAATCATCGAGAAGGCGAAGTAATCTTCACCGCTCCTAACAAAAGGATATGTCAAAGAGCATACCGAAAAATTCAACAGGAGGACTTGCTATAAAATGATTCAGCAGCAGTCACTAATGAAGGTAGCTGACAACACCGGTGCAAAAGAACTGATGTGCATCCGTGTGCTGGGCGGCTCCGGCAGACGTTACGGCAACATCGGCGATGTGGTCGTATGTGCTGTAAAGAAAGCAGCTCCCGGCGGCGTTGTGAAAAAAGGCGACGTTGTCCGCGCTGTTATAGTAAGAAGCGTTAAGGGACTTCGCCGTGCCGACGGTTCTTACATTAAATTTGATGAAAACGCAGCCGTTATCATCAACGACGATAAAAACCCCAAGGGAACCCGTATCTTTGGACCGGTGGCACGCGAACTGCGTGAGCATGAGTACACCAAGATCCTGTCCCTTGCACCGGAAGTACTGTAAAGGAGGCACACTGAAATGAAAAAAGTTCATGTAAAGCGCGACGATACAGTTATTATCGTGTCCGGAGATGACAAGGGCAAAACCGGTAAGGTTTTACAAGTAGCGCCGAAGGAAGGCAAAATCATTGTCGAGGGCGTTAACATTGTTAAAAAGCATGTAAAACCCCGTCCGCCCCAGGAAAACGGCGGCATCGTAGAAGCAGAAGGCGCTTTCTACGCTTGCAAGGCACAGTTGTACTGCAGCAAGTGCAAAAAGGCAACCCGTCCTTCTATTAAGATTGACGGCGACCAGAAAAAAAGAGTCTGCGCAAAATGCGGCGCAGAAATTTAAGGGAGGAAAACGTAAATGGCTAGAATCAAAGATTTATATCAATCCGACGTTGCTCCCGCTCTGATGAAAAAATATCAGTATGAAAGCGTTATGCAGATTCCGAAGCTTGATAAGATCGTTGTCAATGTAGGAGCCGGTGACGCGAAGGACAATGGAAAGGTAATTGATACCATCATCAGCGAACTTACCGCAATCACAGGACAGAAGGCAGTTCCTACCTTTGCCAGAAAGTCCGTTGCAAACTTCAAACTGCGTGAAGGCATGAAGATCGGCGCAAAGGTTACTCTGCGCGGTCAGAACATGTACGAATTTGTAGACAGACTTTTCAATTTTGCGCTGCCCCGCGTGCGTGACTTTAAGGGCATCAATCCCGATGCATTTGATGGACGCGGCAACTACGCGCTGGGTCTGAAAGAACAGCTCATCTTCCCGGAAATCGAATATGATAAAATCGACAAAATCCGCGGAATGGATATTGTGTTCGTAACAACAGCAAACACAGACGCTGAAGCAAGAGATCTGCTCAGCATGCTGGGTGCACCCTTTGCAAAGGAAGGAGCAGAGAAGTAAGATGGCTAAGAAAGCGATGGTTCTGAAACAGCAGAAAAAGCAGAAGTATTCCACCAGAGAGTACACACGCTGCAAAATTTGCGGACGTCCCCATTCTTACCTGCGCAAGTACGGCATCTGCCGTATCTGCTTCAGAGAACTTGCTTATAAGGGTGAAATCCCCGGCGTTCGTAAGGCAAGCTGGTAAGCAGTAGGACAAAATCCCGGCGCCGACGGCGCCACCCATCCCCACGGATAGGAATTCATAGAAGAATTAACCGTCTGTGTGCGGCCGCACAGCGCGGCAGCAAGAAATTATACTTGCATGACAGGAGGAACAAACAATGCAAATGTCAGACGTAATTGCGGATATGCTGACGAGAATCAGAAACGCAAGCAACGCAAAGCACGATACCGTAGACATCCCCGCATCCAACATGAAGAAAGCAATCGCAGATATTCTGCTCAGCGAGGGATATATCAAAGGCGTCCAGATCATCGAGGACGGCAAACAGGGTGTGATCCGCGTGTCTCTGAAATATGAGGCAGGCAAGCAGAAGGTCATCCATGGCCTGCGCAGAGTATCCAAGCCCGGTCTGCGTATCTATTCCAACTACGAGGATATGCCCAAGGTTATGAATGGTCTGGGCATCGCAATCGTATCCACTTCCAAAGGCATCATGACCGACAAAAAGGCAAGACGTGAAAAAGTCGGCGGCGAAATTCTCGCCTTTGTATGGTAAGAGAGGGGGAGAATTGATATGTCAAGAATAGGAAGAGAACCCATTACCATTCCCTCCGGTGTTGAGGTTACATTGGGCGCAGGCAACGAGATCACCGTTAAAGGTCCTCTGGGAACCCTGTGCGAGAAAATGCATGACAGCATGACCATCACCCGTGACGGCGACGTGCTGACGGTTACCCGCCCCAACGACGATAAGGAAATGAGAAGTCTCCACGGACTGACCCGTGCACTGCTGTTCAATATGGTGCAGGGCGTAACCCAGGGATATTCCAAGAAACTGGAAATCAACGGCGTAGGCTACCGTGCTGAAAAATCCGGCACAAAGCTGAACCTGAAGCTGGGCTTCTCCCACGATGTTGTTTTCGAAGAAGGCGACAGCGTAACCTTTGAAGTACCGGATGCAAACACTGTAATCGTAAAAAGCCCCAGCAAGCAGAAATGCGGGGAGATCGCAGCGCAGATCCGGAAGAAGAGACCGCCGGAACCGTACCTTGGTAAGGGCGTGAAGTATGAAACCGAGCGTATCCGCCGTAAGGCCGGAAAAGCTGGTAAATAATGAAAGGAGGCGACAGGTATGGTAGCAAAAAGGGACAAAAATCAGCAGCGGCTGAGAAGACACCGCCGTGTGCGCGGTAAGATCAGCGGCACAGCAGCACGGCCCAGGCTGTGTGTATACCGTTCCAATAAGAACATCTACGCACAGATCATCGACGATGTGAAGGGCGTAACCTTAGTCTCCGCATCCACTGTAGAAGCAGGCTTCGAGGGCACAACCAGCAACAAGGAAGCAGCAAAGAAAGTGGGTCAGAAGGTGGCTGAGAAGGCACTGGCAGCAGGAATTGAAACAGTTGTATTTGACCGCGGCGGTTATATCTATCACGGACGTGTATCGGAGCTTGCAGAGGGCGCAAGAGAAGCAGGACTTAAGTTCTGATTTTTCCCCTCCCATTTATCCGGTTTGTACACTGTTTAATTAACTTCAATTAAACAAATTCAAGGAGAAAAGACATGGCAAAGAATTTTGACGCATCAACCGTGGAGCTTCAGGAGCGCCTGGTTGCTGTAAACCGCGTGTCCAAAACAGTAAAGGGCGGACGTATCGCCCGCTTTGCAGCCCTGATGGTTGTCGGCGATGGCAATGGTCACGTTGGCTTCGGCCTCGGTAAGGCTGCAGAAGTGCCGGAAGCAATCCGCAAAGGCATTGAGGATGCAAAGAAAAATATGATCGAAGTACCCCTCAACGAAACCACCATTCCTCACGAGGTGCTTGGTGAGTTCGGCGCAGGCAAAGTATTGCTCAAGCCTGCCGCAGAAGGTACCGGAATCATTGCAGGTAAAACCGTTCGTGCAGTTGTAGAGCTTGCAGGCGTAAAGAATATCCGTGCAAAATGCCTGCGTTCCAACAACCCCACAAACGTAATCAAAGCTACACTGGAAGGTCTGAAGTCTCTTCGTTCCGCAGAACAGGTAGCGAAAACCCGCGGCATTAGTGTGCAGCAGGTTACAAAAGGCTGAGGGAGGGTAACGACATGACAAAAGTAACACTTTCAAGAAGCCTGATCGGAGCAAATCCGAAGCAGAAAGCAACTGCTGCATCTTTGGGTCTGAGAAAGATCGGAGACAGCATTACCCATCAGGACGGATCCGTGCTGGATGGAAAGGTCAAGGTGATCTCTCACCTTGTAACCGTGGAGAAGGCGTAAACCACTCCAGACAGAAATATGTGCATCCGTAAGAGAGGCACAAAAAAAGAATGATTTCAACGTAAGGAGGAAAAACCATGAAGCTCCATGAACTTTCACCGGCACCAGGATCTGTAAAGCAGGTATGGCGCAAAGGCAGAGGCCCGGGAAGCGGCAACGGCAAAACAGCCGGTAAAGGCCATAAGGGTCAGAACGCCCGCAGCGGCGGCGGAGTACGTCTTGGATTCGAAGGCGGACAGCTGCCTCTTTATAGAAAGCTTCCGAAGAGAGGCTTTAACAACATTCGTTTTGCAACACAGTATGCGATCGTCAATGTAGGCACACTGAACGATAAGTTTGCAGACGGTGAAACAGTCAATCTGGAAACACTTCTGGACAAGAAAATTGTCCGCAAGGGTCTGGATGGACTGAAAGTGCTGGGAAGCGGCGAACTCACTAAGAAATTAACTGTTGAAGCGGCTGTCTTTTCAGGTACGGCAAAAGAAAAGATCGAAGCGGCAGGTGGAAAGACTGAGGTGAAGTAAGATGTTCCAGACGATAAAAAACGCTTGGAAAATCGATGATTTGCGTCGGAAAATCGTATTTGCATTGTTTATTCTGCTTCTTTACAGAATCGGTGCACAGATCCCTGTTCCGTTCCTGACGGGGGATCTTGCAGCAAGTATGAATGCGCAAACAGCAGGCTCCATCCTGCAGTATCTGAACATCTTGTCCGGTGGCGCGTTTGCACAGGCAACTTTGTTTGCGCTGGGTATCTCGCCTTACATCACAGCATCCATCGTGGTTCAATTGCTCACTGTTGCCATTCCTCCTCTGGAGCGTCTTGCAAAAGAGGGTGAAGACGGCAAAAAGAAACTGAACCAAATCACACGGTATGTCACCGTAGCGCTCGCACTCCTCACCGCAGTAGGATATTACTTCATGCTGCGCGGATATGATTATCTGACAGATAGAGGTGTGTTTGCAGCAATCGTTATCATCGCTTGCTACTGCGCCGGATCCTCTCTGGTTATGTGGCTGGCGGAAAAAATCAACGAGAGCGGAATCGGCAACGGTATCTCCCTGATCCTGTTTGCCAACATCGTTTCCCGGGGTCCCAGTATTGTGGCTCGTCTGTGGGCGTATGCTTCCGGTCAGGTTGAAGGCACCGCACAGTGGTTGGGCATCATCATTGCCGTTGCATCTATTGTTATCGGTATTTTGATGGTAGCGTTGATCGTGTTTATCACAAATTCCGAACGCCGTCTGCCTGTGCAGTATGCAAAGAAGGTTGTCGGACGGAAAATGTACGGTGGTCAGAACTCTACACTGCCCATTAAGCTGAACAACACCGGTGTTATGCCGATTATCTTTGCAAGCTCCATTGTCAGCATCCCTGCAACAATCGGCATGTTTGTGAACTACAAAGATTCCAAATTCTGGACCGGATTTTTCAATTTGTTTGACAGCGGCTCCGTTGTCTACATGATCCTCACGTTCTTCC
>CATLAS010000004.1 GCA_949878535.1 uncultured Eubacteriales bacterium
GCAGGAATTGCTGCAATCTGCGGCATTGCCGCCTTTGCCCACAGCTTGTCTAAACTGAAAAAATATCACACCATCCTCAGTGGATGGGGCGTTTCCGATATAGAGACACTGGAAGAAGTGATCAACGAAAAAATTCATCTCTCCCGCCAGCGGTCAGATCCCGCATCGGAATACTGCGTATGGGAGCAGGAAATCGCGAAAGCAGAAGCTGGAAAGACTGAAGATACCCAGTCTCTGCGCACATGCGCCGCGCTGTTCACAGAAGAAGTTCCCGACACGGATATCATGACGGAAAACGCGGTAGCAGCAGCAAAAGATTTGCTGACAAAGCAATCACAGCTCACCGAAACCTATCACACTGCCGCCGGGCGGCTGTCTACCTTTGCGGATGTGCTGGATCCCGCCATGCAGGAAGAAATTACGTCTCAAGCAGCAGCGGTGCTGGCAACAGAAGCAGGACAGCAGGCAGCCGGATTTTCCAGAGAAGAAGCTGAGAAGGCACGTCGAAACGCGGGGTTATACCGCAGCAACGTGGAAGCAGATCAGAAACAACAACTGGAGCGGGAGAAAAAATTGAGCGCCCTGCGGGCAGTATCGGTTTCTCCTGCGGATCTTGCTGAGAAAATCAGCAAGATAAATGAAGAATTGACCGCACTGCAAAAGCGGTACAAAGGCATTACCGCCGCCATGGAAGCGCTGGAGACAGCAGGGAACAATCTTCGTGCGGGACTTCTCCCCCGAATTGTCAGCGAATCAGGATTGCTTCTGGGGATGTTCTCCGGTGGGAAATATCCCACCGTAGGCGTTACCAAAGATTTTTCCATGAATGTCATCGCCCAGGACAAAACCAGAGAACTGGAGTATCTTTCCGCAGGCACCCGAGATGCCGCATATGTCAGTCTCCGGTATGCCCTGCTGAATGTTCTTTTTCCGGATGATCCGCCGCCGGCGGTATTCGATGAAAGCTTCTCCCGTATGGACGCGGACAGGCTTTCCAAAATTCTGACCATGCTGTCCGCAGCAGGGGAAAAGGGAAATCAGTCCCTGCTGTTCTCCTGCCGCGCATTGGAAGGCGAGATTGTACATTCTCTGCTGCAAAGCGGGGATGGAACGGATCAGGTGATCCATATGGGGGACCGGATACAATAAACCTGAAAGGAGGTATCACAAATGGATACGGAATATTTAAAACGTGTGGGATTGTGTATCGTAGGCGCGCTGCTGTCCGTTTGTCTCATATTTTATCTGGGATTCCATTTGTGGAGAACCTTCACAAGAGAAGTGGAAATCCAGCCTGTCGCTGAAACTACTGTAGAAAAAACAGTAGAGGCACAAGGGTATATTTTCCGCAATGAGCAAACACTTCTTCTTTCCGGCGGGAACACAGCCGGAAACAACACACTGTTTCCCATGGTAAGCAACGGAAGCCGGCTTGCAAAGAACGCGGAAGCTGCACGGCTGTATACAGGCAGCAGCGTGGACGTTCGAGAAAAAGTAGCGCAAATCGACCAGCAGATCGCCCTGCTTCAGGAATGCGCCAGCGGAGACGTGCAGGGGCTCAAAGACGCGCAAACCATTGATGAAGAAATTTTCGCTGTGCTTTCCAAAATCCGCGCCGCCGGAGACAGCGGCAAAACGGCGGATATCGGTTTGCAGCGTTCCGATTTCCTGGAATCAGTAAACAAACGCATGATCCTGTCGGGGATGGGAAACAATTTCGCAAGCGAAATTTCCGCATTGCAGGCAGAGCGCAGTTCCATCGTATCCGGACTGGGTTCCTGCCTGGAAACAATCACAGCGCCTGTCAGCGGCTATTATTATGCTGCCTGCGACGGATACGAGTCTGTGTTTACTAAGGACTTTCTCACAGATAAAAACCTCACCTTCGGCACGCTGACGGAAAAGTTGAACGCCGCCCCTGTAAACGAGGCACGCGCTGCAGGCAAAATCGTTACTGATAGCGAGTGGTTCATGGTGTGCATGCTGGATCGGGAATACCTGAACGTATACGCAGATGCCGGGCGTTGCACTGTTTATTTTGGCGCCGGCGAGGAATACCGCATGAATATGGAAATTTATAAGATTCTGGAAGGAGGAGAGCGGTTCGCAATCCTCCTGTCCACCAGAGAAATGCCAACCGGATTTGACTTTTCCAGAACCCAAACCGTCCGGTTCCTCACAGCAGAGTATACCGGATTCCAGATTCCCATGTCCGCGGTGCGTATTGTAGATGGGATGACCGGCGTATATGTGCTGGACGGATCTACCGTGGCATTCCGCCCCATATCTACACTGATCGTTACGGACGGATATTATATAGTAAATACGGATCCGGGAGAAGACCCGCCGGAAGGGTATCAGTGGCTTGCCCAGCATGAAAATCTCATTACAGAAGGAAAAGCCCTGTATCATGGAAAGGTACTGAGCGGCTAAGTTTATACCAGAAAGGCAGAAAAGCCTGAAAGCAAAGTAAATATAAATCGAAAGCAAACTGTTTTCAGACATGATTTGTGCCTTTTGCCCCAAGCAGGGAACCATTTCGCCGATAGCAAAACCGACACAAATCCAAAGAAAGGTATGATCATAAGCATGACACAGGAAAGAAAATATATTATATCGGAAAACTACAAACGAATCACGGAAAAGATTGAAAATGCCAAGCTGCGGCGGGATAAATCCATCACCGGAGAAGTCACTCTGCTGGCTGCAACCAAAACTGTGGATCCGGAAGATATTCTTTTTGCCATTCAGGAGTTGGGACTGCCCGCTGTGGGCGAAAACAAGGTGCAGGAATTACTATCTAAATACGATCAGCTCCAGGGAAAGGCGCCCCTGCACATTCTGGGGCATCTGCAAACCAACAAGGTGCGGCAGATTGTGGGAAAGGCCGACATGATTCAGTCGGTAGATTCTCTCCGTCTGGCGGAGGAAATCGGTAAACGCAGCGTCGCTGCCGGCGTGGTAACAGATATTTTGGCGGAAATCAACATCGGCAGAGAAGAAAACAAAACGGGCATCCTGCCCGAACAGGCAGACGAATTTACCAGTGCACTGGAGGAAATTCCTGGAGTCCGGCTGCGCGGACTGATGACCATGGCTCCAATTTGCAGCAAAAAAGACGAATATTTCAAATATTTTTGTAAAACCTATGAAATTTACCTTGACATTTTACGAAAAAAATCGCATAATATAATAGAGTCTGTATTATCTATGGGTATGAGTGACAGCTTTGAAGCTGCCATAGAGGCGGGCGCAACAATGGTTCGGATCGGAAGTGCAATTTTCGGACCGCGAATTTACCTGTAACACCTAATACATAGAATCGAAATAAACCGGAGGTATACACTTATGGGCATTGTTGATAACATTAAAAAGAGAATGGGCGGCGCGGAAGATGCTTACGATGACGCTTATAATGACGATGGATACTACGCAGAAAGCTTCGGCTCCTATGAAGAACCGGAAGATATAGATACTTCTTCCACTATGTCCGGCGGCATGAGTGCCGGCACAAACGTAAGCACAGGCGCAGGCACAGGACTTGGCGGAATCGGTATGGGCAGCGGAATCAGCCTGTCTGGTACTGCGGGCAGCGCACTGGAAATGAAGGTTGTAAAACCGGAATCCTTTGACAGCGTTGCACAGATTGCAGATCATCTTCTTTCCAGAAGAACCATTGTTCTGAATCTGGAAAGCACCAATAAGGAAACTGCACGTCGTCTCATCGACTTTTTGTCCGGCGTTGCATATTCCATTGATGGATCGCTGAAGAAGATCGCAACCAACGCATATGTAATCACCCCCAACAATGTGGACGTGGGTGATGCAAAACTCACGAAGAGAGGCGCACCGCAGCCCCAGAGCGCACCCCAGGAAACTACCTCCGAAGAGTTTGGCGAATACTGATATTTATATTGAAGCGGCTGCCGTCTCCCGCGCTGGACTTTCCCGCACGTGAGGCGGCGCTTGTTCTGTAAACAGAAAAACAGCGCGAAAATAAAATCCATAAAACCGCAGTTTTTACGTCCGATTTTGTGCGGGCACAAAACCGGAGAAAGCATAGATGTCTATGGCAAAACAAAATTCACCTATTCTCCCCGGCGGCGTCCGGGTTACCGAGGAAGAACATCTTCTAATCGCCAGAGGTGCGGAGCTGGCCGCCCGGGCAGATCATACTGCGACCGCATCCTCTTTTTTATCTCCCCGGCAGCAGCGGCTACTATTTGAAAGTGCAATTATGGAAAAACGGGCGGATCAGATTTTTTTCTGGGGTGGATATACAGGAGCCACAAGGCGAATGGCAATCTATCTGCCGACGTGGATTCTATCCTTTGCATCTGACCTGGAACCCGCAGCGCAGCTTTTTACAAAAGAACGGGAAATACAGTACCTGCAGCTATTATCCGCAGCGGGCGTCTGTCCACCGTCGACAGAAACACAAACCTTTAACGCTCTCCTTCCGGAAAAACTGGAGGATATACAGGAAAATGGTTTCCTGTCCGGCTTTGTTCATCCACTTCTGCTGGAAGGCAGCGGATTCCGTGCCCTTTCCCATCGAGATTGGCTGGGATCCCTTATGTCTCTGGGCATAAAGCGGGAAATTTTAGGCGATATTACAGTATGGGATGATTTTCATGCAGTCGTGTTTTGCCAGACAAAAAGCGCTGCATATTTGATCAGTGAACTGAAAAAAGCAGGACGGGACGCAGTATGCGCGGCTCCCTGCCGTCTGCCGGAAGGTTTTGTTCCCCGGCAGCAATATGTTCCGGTTACCGGAACGGTAGCCTCTCCCCGGGTGGACGGCGTTGTGCGGACGCTATGCAATGTATCCCGCGATGATGCAGCGGTAATGATCCAGCGTGGACTGGTAGAGCTGAATTATGATCCTATAGAAAAAACAGACGTATCGGTGGCGGCGGGTGATATTATATCCGTACGCGGATACGGAAAATTCAAAATAGACGAAATCGGGCGTCCTACCCAGCGGGGCAGGATGCACCTTGCAGCAAGAAAGTATCAATGACAGGCGAATAGTCAGGAAAGGGCGTGGCGATATGAGTGCAGATTCCATTCAGAGATTTCCCATAGTAAAAAAAGGGTACGACCCGGAAGCAGTGGATGTATATATTGAAAATCTCTCCGAAAAAAATCAGTTTTTTCAGGGTCGGATTATGGAACTGGAAAAACGCATCAGCCTGGCAGAGGATTTAATTGAAAGCTTCTCCAAGGCAGAGGATGAGCTGCGGCAAAATATTGCTGATTCTAAAAAAGCGGCTGCGTCCATGATTCTGGATGCAAAACAGCGTGCCACCGCTTTGTTGGACGATGCACGGGCGGAATGCGGAAAGATTGTCTCCCAGCTGGATCGGGTGGTTGCAAACCGCATGCAGGTTTTGGATGTATTGAAAAATCAGGCAACCTCCTTCAAGGATCAGCTTTTCGCATTGTATGGCAGTCATATCGAAATGATCGAATCCATCGCCAGTGCTGTCGAATCCACTCCCTTTGAACCAGATTACAGCGGCATTGCCGAAGCAATCAATACATTTGAACAGGCAGGAGAGCCGGACACACATACCCCGGCATTCACCGAATATCCCCAGGACAGCATTTTCCCCAAAGTAGAGGAGATTTCTGTACAGGAAGAACCAGAGTCGGATGCAGCATCCGCACCGGAAGCTGAACCAGACACACATCCGGAGCAAACGTCGGATCCTGAGATATCCCCTACCAAGCAAGAAGAATCTACCGAACCCACGCAAAATTCCAAACCGGATGAAGAGGACGACTTTTTCATTCTGGACGCAAACGATACAGCCAAAGATACTGTTTATGCTTTTGATACAGAAACCGTAGACCCAATGTCAGATTATAACAAATATTTAGAAAACTTCGTAAATATGGATGAGGATAATAACACGCTATGATTTTGTGCCTTATCATTACAGTTGTGGCTGTCCTGCTGGATCAGATCACAAAGCTTCTGGTTGTACAAAATATCGCGGAAGGCACCTTTGCTGAGGGACTCAAAGGTGTTTTTCGTTTTACATATATTGAAAACAAAGGAGCAGCTTTCGGCATTCTTTCTGAGCACCGCTGGATTTTTATGGTGCTGTCTGTAATCGCCATTGCAGCGATTCTATTCTATCTGTGGAAAGAAAAACCACAAAGCATTCTGGTGCGCCTGTCTTTGGGCATGATTTTGGGTGGTGGAATCGGCAATATGATTGACCGAATTTTCCGCGGCGCTGTAGTAGATTTTATTGACCTGGAATTTATGCGATTTTACGTATTTAATGTAGCCGATTCCTTTGTTTGCGTTGGCTGCGCGCTTCTGATTTTATATCTGATCCTTTCTGAAATTCGGGAAGGCAAAAAGAAAAAAGAAGCACAGCATAATCCCAGCAGCGGGCCAAAAGCATGAACGAATACGGCACGAAAAAAATCGTTTCTGTCACAGAAGCAGACGCAGGCAAACGGGTAGATGTATTTTTATCTGCCGCTTTGGGTATGTCCCGCAGTGCGGTCCAGCAGTTACTGGATGCAAGTGCTGTACAGTGCAGCGGTCATACTGTGTCCAAAAGCCTACGCACTGAAGCTGGGAATGTCTTTTCAGTTCAGCTTCCACCAGTGCGGGAATGTGAAGTGCTGCCGGAAAATATCCCTCTGGATATCGTATATGAAGATGAACATATCGTAGTCGTAAACAAGCCCCAGGGCATGGTAGTGCACCCTGCTCCGGGACATACAGAAGGAACCCTCGTATCCGCCCTTCTATATCATGCAGGAAGCAGCCTGTCAGATATCAACGGAGTAATCCGTCCCGGCATCGTGCACCGAATTGACCGAGATACCAGCGGTTTGATTGTGGTAGCCAAAAACAATGCCGCACATATCTCCCTTGCTGCACAGCTCGCAGATCATTCCATGTATCGGATATACAGCGCAATCCTGCGTGGCCGAATTGATGCCGCTGGCACAGTAGATGCGTCCATCGGCAGACACAAAACCGATCGAAAGAAAATGGCAGTTCTGCGAGACGGCGGCAGACATGCCGTCACCCATTATGAACCGATTCGTCCCCTCACTGGACATACTCTGTGCCGTCTAAAACTGGAAACCGGGCGCACCCACCAAATCCGCGTGCATATGAGCTATATCGGACATCCGGTTTTGGGGGATCCTGTATATGGAGGCGGACAAACCCCATTTGAAAAAAAGCATCCCGCCCTATTTCATGGGCAGTGTCTCCATGCAGGCGAAATTTCCTTTGTGCATCCTGCCAGTGGGGAACAGGTAACCTTCCGCTGCGATCCTCCACAAGATTTTATGCGCGTTTTAAGTCTGCTGGATCAGGAATAAATGACATTACCTTTGAGCCATTGCCAAATAAGTTGCGTGAAAAAGATTCATATAATATGTTTTTATGCAATTTTCACCTTTCTCTTGACAAAAACTTTTATTTGTGATATGCTGACATTGTATATAGATATAGAAAAGACAGTGACCGGGAACAAGTATCCTATGCTCTGAATCCTCCCAGAGAGCCGTCGGCGGTGCAAGACGGCAGGATTGCAAAGGAGAATTACATCCCGTGAGTTTCGCTTTGAAACAGCGGTGTACCGCTCCAGTAGACAGCGACGGCGTGGCGTCCGTTACAAACGCTTGGGCATCGCGCCAATCGGCGCCGTGCTTGTTGAGTGGCCCCATCCGGGGCAATTGAGGTGGTACCGCGGTTGATTCGTCCTCATGAAGCATAGCTTCATGAGGACTTTTTGTTTGTGCAAACTTTATCAGAGGTTCTCCCGCAAAAGAGACTTTCACAAATCACAAACGAAAAGGCCCCGGCAAAAGAAGCTGTTACACAGCAAAAACTTTACTAAACTCCCCCAGCAAAGGGAGCGTCGCGTAGCACTATTTCTAAAGGCTCCCATGTGAGGATCCACTGCGTGGCTCCATAGGGAGCTCCCGCCAAGCGAAGCGACAGCGGGTGAGGGATTGTAAAACTATCATTTTAGACAATGTAAAAAACGACAGTATTACAACAATCCCTCCGTCACGCCTTACGGCATGACACCTCCCTTTACACAAGGGAGGCTTTGGGGTGGGTGGAAACGCTATTCCACACCACCTCCCTTTACTGGGGGGAGGCTTTTGGATGGGCGGAGACGCTATTCCACACCATCTCCCTTTACTGGGGGGAGGCTTTGGAAGGGTGGAGACACTATTCCATGCCATCTCCTTTTATTGGGAGGAAGCTTAGGTAATGGAGGGGCAACAGAGCCTCTCAAGGGATCTAATAAAGTTATACACTATACGAGAGTTCCCTTGACTGGAAGAAAGCCTTTACAAAATCCACACCTCTCTCTTCAAAAACACATTTACATAAAAATACAGGAAGGAAATCACATGACCATCGTTGATTTATTAGACCGGAACGCAAGACTGTATCCTGATGAGGAAGCCCTTGTAGAAATCAATCCGGAAAATCACCCCAGCCGGACAACCACCTGGCGGGAATACAATTTGATTGAAACGGCGGAAGGAGAAAAATACCGACGCGCCATCACATGGCGGGAATTTGAACAGCAGGCAAACCGTGCCGCAAATCTCCTCCTTACCCGTGGAATCGGACGGGGCGACAAAGTCGCAATCCTGCTTATGAACTGCCTGGAATGGCTGCCTGTTTATTTCGGTATTTTGAAAACCGGCGCCCTTGCCGTACCTATGAATTACCGCTACACTGCCGAAGAAATTCAATACTGCCTGGAGCTCTCCGATTCCACAACCCTGATTTACGGACCGGAGTTTACCGACCGGGTAGCACAGATTCAAGACAGCGTGCAAGGACTTTCCACCGTTTTCTTTGTAGGGCGGAATATCCCTGCCGGGGCAGAGGATTTCTGTAAATATCTGACCTATTGCTCCAAAACTGCCCCTGCCATTGAGCTAACAGAAGAAGACGATGCAGCAATCTACTTTTCCTCCGGAACCACTGGATTTCCCAAAGCAATCCTCCATAGCCACAAAGCGCTTATCAACTCTGCAAGAACAGAACAAAATCATCACGGACAAACCCGGGATGATGTATTCCTTTGCATTCCGCCCCTGTATCATACCGGTGCAAAAATGCACTGGTTCGGCAGTCTGATCTCCGGCAGCCGCGCCGTACTGCTCCGGGGCGTCAGCCCGGAATGGATCCTGCAAACAGTAAGTCAGGAAAAAGCCACCATTGTGTGGCTGCTGGTGCCGTGGGCGCAAGATATACTGGACGCAATCGACCGGGGCGAGCTCCAATTGAACAAATTCCGCCTTTCTCAATGGAGGCTGATGCACATCGGCGCACAGCCTGTCCCCCCCAGTCTGATCAAACGCTGGATGCAGATTTTCCCTGCCCACCAATATGACACCAACTACGGTCTGTCGGAATCCATCGGTCCCGGCTGCGTACATCTGGGCGTAAAAAACATCCATAAAGTGGGTGCTATTGGCATTCCCGGTTACTTGTGGGAAGCGAAAATATTGGACGGCACAGGCACACCGGTACCCCAGGGTGATGTGGGAGAATTGTGCGTGCGCGGTCCGGGCGTGATGAAATGCTATTATAAAAATCCCCGCGCCACAAACGAGATCCTGCGAGACGGCTGGCTTTGGACAGGCGACATGGCACGGTGCGATGAAGACGGATTTATCTATTTGGTCGACCGTAAAAAAGACGTAATCATCACCGGTGGAGAGAACATCTATCCGGTACAGATTGAAGATTTTCTGCGGGCAAACGAAAAAATCAAAGATGTGGCTGTAATCGGACTGCCGGACGACAGGCTGGGCGAGATCACAGCAGCAATTATCGAACCCAAACCGGGCTGCACCTTAACTGAAGCAGAAATTGAAGAATTCTGCAAGGAGCTGCCCCGATATAAGCGCCCCCGCAAAATCATTTTTGCAGATGTTCCCAGAAATCCCACCGGAAAAATTGAAAAACCAAAGCTGCGCAGCATCTATTGCGGCGGCAGCCTTGTAGAAGCCCAAACGACAAAATAATTTATTATATATTTTAAGGAGGTTTCTTATGTCAACAAAAATTTTAACTGCAGTGCTACTTCTGATCTTCTTCGCCGTTATGACAGGGATCGGGTTGTACTGCCGCCGTCACGCCACAGACGTGAACGGCTTCGTTTTGGGCGGACGTTCCGTCGGTCCCTGGCTTTCCGCGTTCGCATTCGGCACGTCTTACTTTTCCGCAGTCGTTTTTGTAGGTTATGCAGGTCAGTTCGGCTGGAATTTCGGACTTGCTTCCACCTGGATCGGTCTTGGAAACGCCTTTATCGGCTCCCTGCTTGCATGGGTCATTCTGGGGCGCAGAACCCGCATCATGACCCAGCATCTTTCCACCAAAACCATGCCGGACTTTTTCGGCAAGCGGTTTGACTCCAAAGCGCTGAAAATCGCCGCATCCTTTATCGTTTTTATTTTCCTGATTCCCTACACCGCCTCTTTGTACAACGGACTTTCCAGCCTGTTCCATATTGCCTTTGACATTCCCTACTGGGTGGTTATCGCAGTCATGGCAGGACTCACCGGCTTATATGTTATTTTTGGCGGCTACATGGCAACTGCTATCAACGATTTTATCCAGGGGATAATCATGCTTGGCGGCATTGTTGCTGTAATCGCCGCAGTCCTTGCGGACAATGGCGGTCTTAGCCAGTCGATTGTTTCCCTGTCTCAGGTACAGACGCCGGAAGCAGGCGCGCTGGAAGGCGCATACAGCTCCTTTGTAGGTCCGCAGCCGATGTATCTGCTGATCGTCGTTCTGCTCACTTCTTTGGGAACATGGGGACTGCCCCAAATGGTGGGGAAATTTTATTCCATCAAAAATGAGGATGCAATCAAAAAAGGCACAATCATTTCTACCATATTTGCAATCATCGTATCCGGTGGCTGCTATTTTCTCGGCGGATTCGGCAGACTGTATGACAGTCCGGCACTTTACAACGATGCAGGAAAGCTGATGACAGACAGTATCATTCCTACCATGCTTTCGAAAATGCCCGGCGTGATCATCGCAGTGGTTATGGTACTTGTGCTGTCCGCGTCTATGTCTACTCTGTCCAGCTTGGTGCTGACCTCCAGTTCCACTTTGACACTGGACGTAATCCTTCCTATGCGTAAAAAAGAAACCAAAGAAAAAACACAGCTTGTCATTCTGCGCTTGTTCATTCTGTTCTTTATTGTTGTTTCCGCCGTGCTTGCTGTTTTGAAGGATACCTTCAATTTCTCCATGATCGCCCAGATGATGGGGGTTTCCTGGGGTGCTCTTGCAGGATCTTTCCTGGCTCCCTTCCTGTACGGTCTATATTGGAAACGTACCACAAAAGCGTCTGTTGCCGTAAGCTTTGTATTCTCCTCCTGCCTGATGATTGTACAAATGTTGATTTCCATGGGCATACTCACCGTAAGCGGCGACATTCTGGGATTTGTATTTAAGAATTCCCTCTACTCCGGCGTTGTCGCAATGGTAGGCGGTTTGATTCTGGTACCGGTCATCAGTCTGCTGACCCCAAAAATGAAGAAGGATCAAGTCAATGCAATGTTTACCTGTTACAACGAAAATGTAACAGTTCAGGCAACAAAATCCCTCGGGAATTGATTTTCCACGTGCACATCCTGCAGCTTTATAAAGTCAAACAAAAGCCCCCTTGTGCAAAGGGGGAAATACGCTGCAAGCTCCCACCATATCCCTAGCCCCCCTTGTGCAAAGGGGGGTGGGTTTTGCGTAGCAAAACTCGGGGGGATTGTCTGTAGTATAGACTGCCATTTTGTAAATCATCTGAAATGATAGCAAAAAACAATCCCTCAGTCGCTATCGCGACAGCTCCCTTTGCACAAGGGAGCCTTTTTTGGAGGGCTTCACGGGATGTCCCCTTTGCAACAAGGGGGCCTTTTGTTGGGGGTGCGCTCCGCGAGAACTCCCTTTGCTGGGAGGACCTTTTTTATCTGTGCTCGGTGACAGCCCCCTTTGCTGGGGGAGCCTTTTTTGTCTGTGCACGTGGGCGCTCTCTATGGAGCAGCAAAACGTATCCTCATTTTTCATATACAACATCCAACCGATAATAAATGTCATACCTTCTGCAGCCGGGAAAGACGCCCACAACCCCACCATTCCGCTTATCCGGGAAAAAATCAATGCGCAAGGAAGAATTAATATAAATCCCCGCAGCAGAGATACAATATTCCCCGGTCGCGGACACTCTGATGCTGCAAAATAAGATGCAAGCACAATGTTACCCCCTGCAAAAATCCCCCCTGTAAAGTATATTTTCAATCCTGCCGCAGCGATCCTCTGCAGTTCCGGATCCCGCTCGCTGTTGAAAATGCTTGTAATCCAATCACATCCGGTGAAAACACCACCATAAATACACACGGACAAAATCACTGTAAACCACATTGCATAGTACAACGCGCTTTTTGCATACTCCAAATTTCCCAAACCGCAGCTTTTGCTGACAATCGGCTGTATCCCCTGCCCCACACCAGTATATATAGCGATCACTACAAGAGAAAGATTTGCCACAACACCGTATGCCGCAACGCCGATGTTGCCACAAAGCTGCAGCACAATCTGATTAAACACGGTCATGACAACACCGCTGGACACTTCCGTTACGAGAGACGGCAATCCCCCTGCGGCAATGCTTTTTATAAGCTGTCCTTCCAAAGCCTCCCACGCAGGATAAAAACTGTTTTTTCTTTGTAAAAAATGAGTAGACAAAATTGCAAGACTGATGACCGGCGCGATACACGTTGCCAGAACCGCACCCAAAATCCCCATTTGCAGCGGAAAAATAAATATGTAATCCAATAGTATATTGGAAATGCTCCCTCCTGCCATTGCCACCATAGACAAATGGGGTCTGCCATCATTTCGAACAAAACCCAATATAATTTCATTTAGTATAAAAGCAGGTGAGCCCAGAAGCAGCATTTGCAGATACGTTCTGCTCATTTGAAAAACTGCCGCATCCGCCCCCAGTAAATGCGTAATCGGAGCAGCAAGAAAAATCCCTGTCAGCACAAAAACAACGGCAAAAAGCGCCGCAGTGATGATGGTGTGCGTAAATGCTTTGCTGTCCGCGCCCGTACCCGCACGGCCTTTCCGAATGGAAAACTGAGTAGCGCCGCCAACGCCCAGCATAAGCCCCACACCATGAATCAAGCTGTAAACCGGAAGCGCCAGATTTAGTGCAGCAAGTCCATCTGTTCCGATTCCATTTGCAATAAAAAATGTATCCGCAAGAATATAGCAGGACAGCCCCAACATCCCCAAAACACTGGGAATGCAATACCGGATGCATTCGCGAAAAACAGTAGATTTCATATACAACCCCAACATAAAAAAATAGCGCCAGATTCTTTCTATCTGCTAAGGCCTAACGATAGAAAGTCTGACGCTGTATTCCTTTTACCCGGCGGTAAAAGGAGGCGTGTTATTAGTATGTTTATTTTACCACACAAGCGCCGTGCTGTCAACTGCTTACAGCACCGGCGGCAAATCGTCCTCATCCAAAGAAGGGACAAAACCTTCCTCCGGCTCCGGTTCATCCTCACCCGCTATTACAAAGGCCTCAGAAAGTCCGTCTGCCGTTTTAAAATATGGGCCGGTATCTTCCTTGCCTGTATGCACATAGGTGCAAGAAAACGCCTTGTCTGTTACAATGATGCTGTCGAAAGCAGACACTGTTTCCGGATTTAAAATGCTCCCATCCGGGATTTGAAACAGCAGCATTTCCCGATTCAAAAGAATATAACACATTCCCGAAAATCCATCGGAAAATGCTTCCTGTGCCAACGCACCCATATAGCAGTCTGTTTTCTGAAAGCTGAACGCATGCCAAAGATTGTTCTGATACATCCGCCTGGGCAGACAAAAGGATTTCGCGTCATAATATTCCATATCCGGTGCAAAGGCGGAAAGCCATTTGAGCATAAATGGGCGCAGAGGCTTGTCGGTAATCTCATGGCATTCACCGAACATCTCTTGCATTTTCTTTCTTGCAGCTTCCTTTTCCTGTTCGCTGATTTTCTTCTTAAACATATTTACTCCTTTATCGTCATCCTAAAAAAACTGTCACGAAAACACATATTCACTGGATTCGCCAATTTCCCCGTTGGAAATTGCATAGTAGGTTGTACCGTCCGCACTCACATACCATCCGCCCAGATCCGACTTGCATAGCTTACACAGGAAAATGCCTTCTGCTTCCACGGTATATTGCACAGCGCTGCGTCCGCCGAAAAAGCCTTCTTCCTTTGCGGTAATGTCAATCGTTACATCCCCGGCAGTATATGCTGCCCGCGCCAGATCCTGAGCTTCTCCTGCATCTTCCATATAATGACCCAAAGTATACGCACTGCCGTCCCATTCCACCGCACGATATAATCCAAGACAGTTTATATCGGCGTACCATAATGCGTCCGGCGTATATGCAATATATGCACCGCTGCCGTATGCGCCTGATCCAGCTATATATACAGTACAGGCCTCACCATTTATCTCTGTTTCCCCATCGGAAGGAGAGACGGCAGCATCACCGGCAAAGGTACGTACAATTTTTGCGGCAATATCGTCTGCTCCCTCTACCGTTTGAGATGCCAACTCCAATGCCAAGGTATCAGTAAACTGATAGGTAGAACGCACTGTTCCAAATCCTTCCGTTTCCAGTACACTGCTGATTGTACCGGAATCTGGATCTGGTTTGGGATTTTTCACCAGCCGATACGCTGCACACGGCACATACTTCCCGCTCTCTGCATCCCACAGCCACAGATTATAACATGCTTCTTCCTGAGTTTCGCTATATACTGTCTGCAAATCTGCAAATCCGTCGCCATTGACGTCCTCACGGATCAAGTTTTCCATTGCATTGGCTACGGCGGTATCGTATGTAAGGGTTTGCAGTTTTTCACCCGTTCCGCCGTCATCCCAAAGAGTGATCTTTCCCCTATCCAAAGAATACAGGAGCTTTATTTCTCGGGAAACATAAAAGGAACCGTCATATTCGATTTGGTTGCGCCAGTCTGTAGCCTGCTTTACAGGAGCCGTATCCTCAGCTTCTGTTTTTTTGCTGCAAGCTGCCACAAACGGGAGCAAAAGAAAGATACATAGTCCCAATGCAAATTTTTTCATATTCATAATAACACACATACTTTCTTAGAATGGATGCCGCATTAGTAGAAAAAAACATACCGTGATGTATGAGGTACAAACTTCAATAGGCTCCCCCAGCAAAGGGAGGTGGTATACAGCACGCAACTTTTTAAAGGCTCCCTTGTGCAAAGGGGGCTGGCTCCGCGTAGCGGAGACTGGGGGATTGTCTATACAGTCATTTAGGATAATCTTTAAATCGAAAGTGCTTGCATACAATCCCTCCGAGTTTTGCTGCGCAAAACCCACCTCCCTTTGCACAAGGGAGGCTATAGTATGGCGCGCCGTTCATCCTCTTTGCCGGGGAAGGCTAAGTGAGTAGGATGGAATTTTCGCCGTGTTATCTCCAGGATCCGCGTAGTGGCTCCCTGCATAAGGGAGCCTTATGATACTTACGCTCCTGAGAAGACCCTTTGATAGTGAGAGCCCTTTCGTCCGCTGTCCCATATACAGAAAGAAAGCGGACGCTGT
>CATLAS010000005.1 GCA_949878535.1 uncultured Eubacteriales bacterium
GTGAACAGATAGCTCCATTCAGTTACTACAATTTGCATCGTTGTGACCATCTCTTTCATTTCTGCAAAGCAGCACTACATTTGTTCCGCCAAATGCAAAAGCGTTTACCATAGCAAGCTTTGCTGTGTATGGGACGCTTTGCCTGGTTACAAGCCGCAGGCTGCATGCCGGATCCGGTTTTTCCAGATTGGCTATAGAGGGAATCTTTCCTGCGGTAAAGGCGCTGATTGCTGTCAGAAGTCCAAACGCGCCTGAGGCGCCGCCTGTGTGGCCCAGTACGCCTTTGGGAGCGGTGACATATATATGCTCTGTGTGCTCTCCAAAGCAAGTGCGGATCATTTGGGCCTCCAGCCTGTCATTCTGGATGGTTCCGGTGCCGTGCGCAACAATACAGTCTACTTCTGTTTTGTCTGCACCGGCGCGGGAAATCGCCTGCTCCATGGCACGGACAGCCTCTGCACCGTCGGGAGCCATTTGCACAATATGGTGTGCATCGCAGGTGATCCCTGCTGCCGGTAGGGAAGCATACATGGGTCTGTTTTCCATACAGGATTCTCTGCGTTCCAGCGTATAGAAAACAGCGCCCTCTCCCGCGGCAATTCCCTGGCGATTTGCGTCAAAGGGACGGCATCCGTCAGGATCCATTGCATGCAGACGCAGAAATCCGGCGCATACGGCACGGGAGAGAATGTCTACCCCTCCGGCGATGACCAGATCATATATGCCTGCCTGCACAAGATCCATTCCATAGCTAATTGCCTGACTGCCGGCAGCGCAGGCGTTGCCGATATACACCGCGTCGCAGTGCAGTCCTGCGCTCTGTGCCAGTGACTGAGCAAGGGAGCTTAAATATTCCGGATTGTCATATTTAGATGGATCATCGAAATAAGCATCGGTAAATCCTATGCCGGAGCCTACGATCAGGCACATGCGCCGCACATCTGGAAGGCTGTTATCCCCGCGGTTGTGCAGTGCATCCCGTATAGCACTTTTCCCTATGGACAGCAGGCGATCTTCCGGATCTGTCGTGTCTATGCCCTGGGCAGGGGATACGGGAATCGCATTATTTTTAAATGTGTGTGGATCGCTTTGAAGGGTTAAGGAATGTTGAAAGCGGTTGATTCCTTCTGTGAAGTCGGTTAGCGTATTTCCCAAAGTGGAAACAACACCGATTCCAGTGATACATACATCAGCTTTATGTGTACGCATTTTCTATTACACCGAATGTGAGCTGTCCGCGCGCGATGCGCCGATCAGTTGTTTTTGCACAAGCGTTTACAATTGCCATGTTTTGACAAAGCTTGACTGCTTCCACCTCCAAGATCAGTGTATCGCCGGGATAGGCCGGACTGTGAAAGTCGAACCGCTGTAACCCGCCCAGCGCCCAGAGCTGCCCGGTACCCTGCGCAGAGAGGGCGCATAGAAGAGCGGTCGTTTGCGCAATGGCTTCAATAATGAATATCCCCGGATAGACAGGATTTTCCGGAAAGTGCATTGCAGCAAACCATTCGCTGCTCGTTATGTTTTTAAGGGCAGTGATGTATCTTCCTTTTTCAAACGCAGTCACCTTGTCCACAAGGATGAAAGGGGCTTTTTGTTTTAGAATGGTATGAATTTGCCGGCTTGTAATCATTGATCCGCCTCAGTATATTCCCGGGTTAGTTTGATCACATTATTCAAAGTGGTCATTTCCTGCAGCCGTTGAGGATCAATTGTTATGCCAAAGGCATTTTCAACAGCGGCCCGTATTTCCAGCGCGCGCAGGGAATCCAGACCCATATCGTCCATGAAGGATGCATCCGGATCGATTTCTTCCTTAGAAACACCAACGATTTCACAAACAATTTCTTTTACTTTTTCATCACAGTTCATAACGTTGTCCTCCAATTTTTATAATCTTTTGATGATAAGCACTGCTGCCTTTTCCTCATCTGCATTAACAAGGCACCACAGTGCTTTGTGTCTGCTGCCAATCATCTTGTTTGCCTGCACAATGCCGCCTGCGCCCATCCAGTCGGTTTTTATAGTTTCCCTTGTTCCGTTCAGCTTTAGTTCTGTATATAAGTCTGCCAGCAAACGCTCACTTTCATTGACCGGGAGCCATGCATATAAACTGAGGCAAGCAATATCTCTGGCTGAAACACCTCCGGATTTTACAGCGGCTGTAATCATATCTGCAAGAGCGAAGAGCAGGTCGGCGCGCTGTTTTTGATGCAGTGAACAGGATGTATATCCTACAATTTCTGCAAGCGGTGCGCCGTAGTGTATGGCATCTGCGCTTTCTAAAAGCAGAAATCCAGCGGCTTCTCCTTTTTCTTTCCTGTTATTTTGCATTGCGCAGTGCAGCGGTTCCGCTTCGTCTGCACCACCGGCAAGTACCATGGACGTGATGCCTGACCGAATAAAGTTATATCCTATTCCAAGCGCATCCAAGGTGGAAAGAGGGCCACTGCAAACCGTATAAACTGGTCCTGCAAATCGGCAGTGGATACTGGTTTGACAGGCGGGTGCGTTTAGAACCGTATTGGGAAACAGCCCCGGATTGACTGCCAGCGCGCCTTTTCCCAGCGCCTCCATATCGAAACAATGAATGCTGTCCAGCGCGCTGAATTGGGTTCCGAAAAGGATGCCATAGTTGTTGGGAGCATCTTTAGAAACAGTAATTCCCCGTGTCTCAAGTGTACTGCGGGCAGCTGCCAGCGCGATTTTACTGATTCGATCCATATTCCGCGTTGGGATGGACTGCAGCAGGGGTTCATATTGCTGGGGAAGAATTTTATGACAGTTTTGGTCTGCATCCCACCCAGTTCCGATAATCGTATTTGCACATGTTATGTAAACTTTGTTCATCTGCTTACTCCCTTGTGATGATAATGCTGCTGGATTGTCCGCCGAATCCAAGAGAATTGGATAGAATGCAGGAGAGCTTTGCTTTTCGTGCCGTGCCTGGTACGCAGTCTACATTGCAGGCGGGGTCAGGCGTTTCATAATGAACGGTCGGCAAAAGGATGTTATTTTCCAGCATTTGCAGGCAGGCGATCAGTTCGATTGCTCCTGCCGCACCCATTGGATGACCGATCATAGATTTAATAGAACTGAGCGGCGGCACGCTGCCGGCACCGAAAACCGTTTCCAGCGCTTTTACTTCCGTTTTGTCATTGGATATGGTTCCTGTGCCATGGGCAGAAATATAATCTATATCCTGTACAGTCCCTTCCGCCTCCTGTATTGCCTGGCGGATTGCACGTACTGCGCCGTCACCGTCCGGATGGGGGGCGGTCATATGATGCCGGTCTGCGGTAAGACCCACACCTGCCAATATACCGTGTATTTTGGCGTCACGTGCCTGTGCGCACTGCTCCCGTTCCAATATGACAATGCCGCAGCCTTCTCCCAGAATCAGTCCTTTCCGCTCCCGGTCAAAAGGTTTGCACAAATCCGGAGAGAGGGAGAGAAGCCGTTGAAATCCGGTAAATGCTACTCTGGAAAATACATCTACGCCTCCTGCAATTACAATGTCGGCAAGATTCCATTCCAGCAACTTTTTTCCCAGTCCCACGGCATAATTTCCTCCGGCGCATGCAGCGGGAACCATGTATGTGGGACCGGAGAGCTGCAGTGCACTGCTGACGGCGGAAGCGATATGGTCTGTTCTGTACTTTTGCAGAAGGTTTTTCGGGATTTTTCCGAATCCTTCCTGGTGCCGGATTTCAGAGAACTCTTCCTCTGTTTGAATTTCGCCCATGGTTGTGCTCAATACCACTGCGGTGCGCAGCTGCGATACTGTATCTATGTCAATATTTGCGTTTTCCAATGCGGAGCAGGATGCGGATATAGCATACAAAGCAGCTTTTCCGAAAGACTGCTTTTGTATTTCTGTGAGATTTTTCTGCCATGCGCTGTCCTGCACGCGCGCGCCGATATGCGTACGGAAATTTTTATCCGCTTTGTATTTTGGGATTTCCCCATATGTAACGGTACCGTGGTACAGCGTGTTCCAAAAGTCGTTCAAATTTGTTCCGGCTGAGGATATAACGCCCATGCCGGTAATTGCTGTTTTATTCATCTGATTCTGCCTTTTCATTTTGCAGTGCTTCGGGGATGATATGCATGCCCACTGCCATTTTCTTTTTTAAGGGACTGATGTTTTCAAAGGCAGACTGCATGAATGAAGCGCTGACGTTTCCCTGATAATACTGCCCCAGAGGGGTAAGGGTATATTTGGTTTTCCCGTTCAAAATATACTCCTGCTGCTGCAGTTTTTGCAAAGTATCTCCGAACTTGTCCTCTGGTTGAATGTCAAATTGTTCATTAAACGTAGTTTTGCTGACGCTACCTTTGCGGAACCCCAGCGCCATAGCGCGCTCCATAAGCTGCTGCGGTGTGATTTTATGACTTACCATATGAATGGGAAGTGTTCCTTCGTTTGCAGTGCGGATGTAATCTGCAGGGTCTATGATATTTTGATAGCTGATACCGTTTACGTATCCAAAGGAGGAAGCTCCAAAGGAAAGATTATCTCCATATCCGTCATAGGTAAGCTGCCAGAATTTCGTGTTGTGGTCGGGAATGCAGTATTCTTGTGCACTTTCCAGGATGTAATGATTACCTTGCAGCAGCTCCTGCGCTGCGGAAAACATTTCGAAAAGCTGTGTTTCTTCCGGCAGAGCGGGCACGTTTCCAGTTTCCAGTTCCTTGTATAGTTTGACATATGCAAAAACTGCAAGTTTATAAACGGAAATATGATCAATTGGAAGAGATAGCGCTGTGTGCAGGTCTTGCTCGAATTCTTTTATCGTTTGCCCCGGCAGTCCAAACAACAGGTCAATGGACAAATCCCGGAACGGATATTTTTTCACCGTGTTGATCCACCGGAAAATTGTGTTGACTGTATGCCGCAGTCCCAGAGTATATCTAAGTTTCTGATTGAAAGTCTGCACGCCGGTGCTGATTCTTGTTACACCTGCTTCGCAGAGCATTTGCAGTTTTTCTTCATCGGTATTGGAAATATTGCATTCTACCGTAATTTCCGGATTTTTCAGGGGGAGACTATTTTTCAATGTTGCGATAATATCAGCAAGCTGGGCACCGGAAAGTACAGTTGGGGTGCCTCCCCCTATGAAAACGGCGCGGTGACGCAGCGAGCGGATATATGGTGTTTTTGCATACAGAGATATTTCTTTTTTCAATGCCTGTACATAGCTGTCCAGCAATTTTTCCGAGTCTGGAATTTGTCTGCTGTATACGCAGAATTTGCACAGACTTTCACAAAATGGAATGTGTATGTATATGGGCACATCCCATGGATCCGCGCTGGTGTAATCCAACTGCATATATGCCCGATGATCTGCCGGTTTGATCCGTGGATCCATCAGGGGATAATTGATTACTGCAACTTCATAGTTTGTATGCATCTGCACCGTCTCCTTTTTAAGTGGTTTTTCTGTAAAGTGTTTCTATTTCTCTTCCGAAAGCTTCGGCAGCGGCATAGTCACGGGCGTCCCGCCAAGGAATGTCACTGCTTTCAAAATCGTCTGCCATGGTATCCAGTCTGCGGAGCAGACGGTTTAAAATCTGCTTGTCTCTGCTGCTGACAGCATCTGGCAGAAGTTTGCCGGGCAATGCTTTTTGTGCGATCAGGCGGCACGGAGGCAGATGCTTTGCAAGCTGCTCTAAAAACGCTTTAGAAAAGGCACTGTATTGGGTTGCCGTTGCCCAACAGGTTACAAATGTGGCAATGGTTCTGCTGTGCAGCAGCATGTAGCTTCTGCTGATAAAATTTACAACACTTTCCATAGGCTTTCCAATAAAGATAGGTGATCCGATCAGAATCAGATCATATTTCAGCGTATACACATCACGGACGTTCTGAATATCTGTGTCCATTTTCATTCCTGTTCGAATCGCGCGGCAGATTTCCGGTGTGGAGCCGTATTTTGTGTCATAGCAAATCAGTGCCCGCATTATGTTCCTCCGAAGTGTTTTTAAAAACGGATTTAAAATATTCCGCTATGTTGTTTATGCGCTTTGGGGAATTTAGCTGTTCATTGAGTCTTGCATATCCGCGATTGCATTCGGATATCGTCATATTTTTAGGTTGGAATGTAAGTTCAAATCCGTTGTATTTTGACCAGTCTCGCGTGAGCAAACGGTTCTCTCGCTGGAATATTTCATAAGTTTTTGTTCCTGGAAACGGGGTGAGTATGGTTATGTTTGTAGCGTACAGGGATGTTTCCATAACAAAATCGTACAGGATGTCAAATACCGCCGGCGTATCGTGATCCATTCCCACCACAAAACTGCCGACAACACCAATTCCATGGCTTTGGATTCGATTGACCGTTTCTTTATAGGTGTGCAGTCGATGCATTTTCCAGTGGCTTTTGTTCAGCGATTCCAGATTATCTGGATGCAGACTTTCAAAACCGATCAGTAATTGGGTACAGCCGGCGTCCCGTAGGGATGCGAGCAGGCGATCATCATCTGCAATACTGGCATCGGAAAAAGCATACCAGTTCATGCGGCTGTTTTTCATGATGGAAAGAAGTTCCCTATTCCAGCTTTTGCTGATAAGCAAGTTGTCGTCTGTAAAAAAGATATAGGGCTTTGTAAAGTTCTGTTTTATTTTTGCAAGCTCGTTTTCCACTTGATCCGCAGTTTTGCGGCGAAGCTTTGCACCATAGATCGTTGAGGACAGACAAAAGCTGCACTGATGGGGACAGCCTCTGGAGGTTTGCAAGGGGATACTTTTATAGGGATATTTTTTTGCCAGCTCGTATGCCGGGGCAGGACTGGATGAAAGAGCTGGAAATTTGGAGCTTTCATAAATTTTCCGGTGCCGTCCGTTTTTCAAATCCTCCAGAAACTGGGGGAAGGTTTCCTCCGCTTCCCCTATAAACACGGTGTCAGCATGCCGCAGGGCTTCATTCGGTAAAACAGTGGCATGGGGGCCGCCCATGCATACCTGTGCGCCGGCTGCACGGTAAGCGTCTGCGGCGGTATACGCTTGATTTGCCTGCGCGGTGGACGGGGAAAGAAACACCCAGTCTGTACGGAAATCTGCCATTGCAGGATAATTCAAATCTATATAGGAAAGCTCGGCGTCCTCCGGCAGCATTGCAGCAACTGTGAGCAGACTGAGACTGGGACAGGACCAAAGTCTCCTGCGGGCTTCATATTCCCATGTGGAGCTGTACTGCTGCTGTAGTATATCGGTGTAAGATGGAATGAGCAATTGAAATTTCAAGGGATCACCTCCCCTTAACGAATTTCCATGGTCATGCGGTATATACAGCCTTTGATTGTGTCTGTAAAAAACAGTTCACCTATTCTGCCTGCGCACAACGCACCGATGTGGCAGATGCGGTTTTCTATGCCATACTGCCGCATCCGTTCCTTCCAGATTTCTTTGTCTAAAATCCGATGCAGGGAGTTATTTTGCGTGTCCAGGTAATGAATACGTTTGGGTTCGCTGATGTAAGCATTGCCTGTCTGATCCAGTGTGATGGCGATAGGATTTTCTATCTTGCAGGGGAAGGAATGTACATCTCCTGTTTTTACATCTACCGCGCATATGCGCATATGGGCTGTGTCTGTGTAAAACAGTTTATTCTGATATAGACAAATTCCATAAGGCTTTAAAATAAGGGTTTCATCTTCTGCTAAAATTGCTGCTTCACCAGTGGGTGCAATCTGTACCAATCGGTTTTTCAGAAAATCCGCTGCAAATAGAGTTCCTTGGGGAGAGACAGCAATACTGCCAGGCAATTGGAAGGCGTAAGCCACGGTTTTCACAGGCTGCCAGTGCGAATCGCAGGGACTCATTCGGAAAAGCCGATTGTGCCCGGCGTCTGCGATATACAGCGTTTGATCTGCTGCAATACAGACGGCAAGAGGCTTGTGTAGCGTATCCCCGCCTGCAATGGCATTTGGCAGAGCGCTTCTGCTGCCGTTTCGTGTGAGGCGGCATATCCTGCTCCCGTACATATCAGCGATATATAATGCTTTTTCCCGCGTATCCAAACAGATTCCGGAAGGGTAGGAGAAAAATCCGTCATTGCTGGAGAGGGCGGTTATAGAAAGGATGTTCATATCGGTCTCCATAAAAATTCCAGAAATACAGAGCATAGTCTGTTGTTTGCCCCATCTAATACATATAAGGTTGTCCCGCTTATACATACGCTGTTCGGATTTGCAAAGCGGAAGGCTTCAACAGATTCGTTCTGTCCGGTTCCCGCTGTGCCGTCTCCTGCAAGGGTATATAGTTTTTTCGTTTTTGCTTCATAAAACCGGATGCAATGGTTGCCAGATTCTGCAATATATAAATTGTCGTATCTGTCTGTGCAGACAGCAACCGGGCGGTTCAGCTGTGCTTTGCGTGCACTGCTGCCGTCGCCGGCATATCCGGCTTGCCCTGTTCCTGCAACGGTAGAAATGATGCCGGTATCCAAATTTACAGCACGGATACAGTGGTTGAAGTAGTCTGCAAGGTAAAGCCGATTGGACTGCCTGCTGATTCCCAATCCATATATTTCAGCAAAGGCGGCATTTTTTGCTTTTTTGCCGTCACCAGTGTATCCGTACTGTCCGCTGCCTGCAAAGGTGGAAATATGTCCGTCAGTTGCCACCTTGCGGATTACATTGTTTGCAATATCGTTTATATAGATATTTCCCCGTCTGTCTACGGCAATCCCGCCGGGCTTGTTCAGGCTTGCTTTATTTGCCGCACCGCCGTCACCGGTATATCCGGGCTGTCCATTTCCTGCAAATGTAGAAATTTTCCCGTTTTTTAAATTGACCAGCCGCACAGCGTCGTTGCCGGTGTCAGTGATATACAGCTTGTCTCCCAGCACGGTCAGTCCTGTAGGTTTATTCAGCTGTGCTTTGCGTGCACTGTTTCTGTCTCCGGTGTATCCGAAGGCCCCTGTTCCAACGATCCGGCGGACTGTTTGACCGTCATACAGCAGGATGCTGTTGTTATCCTGATCTGCAATATATACCTTTCCGGAAGCATCTGTGTCGATTGCCTGTGGTTCCCACAACCGTGCCAGCCTGGCTTTTACCGGGCGGTTGACGTGTCCGATTTCACCGCAGCTTCCAACGACTACATTTATATACAGCCGTTTGTCATACAGCTTTCGCGGGTGTCCGGCTGTATTTGCATCCGGCGCACAGACAACTCTATTCCTCCGGTATGCTTTGGCAAGAAACAGAGCGACGGTGGCCTTCCGGATAACGGTTTCTGCTTCCCGTCCGTCATCAGGGAAGGCAGCAATGCCTGCGCTAAAGGATATCGGAATATTGGAATAACTCCGGCTGCATTCGGCGGCGAATTTTTGTTTCCGGAAAAGTCGTTTCAGTTCTGCCATTTGTTTTTCCAGCGCAGCCTTGCTGCAGTTTAGCACGGCAATGAGAAATTCATCTCCCAAACTGCACCATATTTTTGCAGTATCAGGCAGGTTGCTATGTAAAAATATTTTTATGTTCTCCATAATTTTTTGGAGTTCATTTTTGTGAAAGCATCTACAGATCCGTGTGAAAAAATCTATGTCAAGAACAGCTATAGCGTATGTTTTGTCCTGCCGGACAAAAGCGGATATATCATCAAGGGGCCAGCTTATCATTTTCTGTACCCCCCTTGAAAAATTTTGTCAGATTTTCTGACATATCTTTTGTACCGAAAAAGCTGATGTAGCGATTCATTTTCCGCAGCAGCCCCTTGGAAATCCAAGGGGTGTTCACCCGTTCGTATGTATATCCTGCCCATCCTTCCAGAGAATCGGGAAATTTCATTCCGTGATTTAAGGCGGCATTATAAAGCGGCGTCCCCAGATATGGAGAAAAAATGAAAAGTAGAATTTCTGTATGCGGATCAATAGCTTTGATTTTTTCGATCAGTTGGACAGTTTCGCTGAAATCCTTTTCCGGATTCCAGGGAAATCCCACCATAAAGGAGAGAGAGGCCATAATCCCGTGTCGCCGGCACATTTCTACAAGCTGTAAAACCTGGGCGTTGCTGTGCTGCTTATTGATTTTGGCAAGCACATCCTCGTCTCCGGATTCCACTCCTACGATAACCCGATAAAAGCCGCTTCGTTTCAAAGACTCTATATATGCATCTGAAAAACGGACAAATTGCTGTACCACTGCGGTGCCGTCCCAACGCAAAGAAATATTTTTTCGAATGAGCAGCTCGCTCAGAGTCTGCGCCCGTTTCTCTCCGGCAAAAAAGTTGTTGTCGTAGAAATGGATTGCATCAACGCTATAGGCGTGATAAAGATGTGCAATGCCGTCAAAGGTTTGCTGGGCAGACAGTGCATTCCAGTTTTTTTGATACAGAGAACCAATTGAACAAAATTTGCAGGACCAGGGACATCCCCGGCTGGATTCAAATCCGATTACCCGTTTGTTTCCCCAAAGGGGATGGATATATTGCTCCATATCTACAAACGGATATGCATTAGCAACGGGAGATGCAGATGCAAAATCTTTTAAAAATACACTGCCTGTGGAGCATACAGATCCGTCTGGATTTTTATAGTACAGATTGGGAACGTCATCCAGATTGCGGTGCTCTGCCAGCCGGTCAACCAGCTGGACAAATGTAAATTCACCCTGCCCGGTAATTACAATATCTGCAAATGCACTGCGGATTGTTTCCAGAGGCATCAGGCTGGGGTGCCACCCGCCCCATACGATCGGAATGGAAGGATCTATTTCCCGGATCTGCCGGGCAAAGCAAATTCCGTCTGTGATTTGATAACTGGTTATGGCGCTAATGCCAACGCATACGCAGGATGCGTCTATTGTGTGGAGTATGGCGGTGGGATCATCGATTCTTCCGTCAATAACGCAGGTGCGGTATTTTGCAGGATTCAGCTGTGCTGCCAGTGTCAACACGGACAGTGGCAGCCCCAGGTAAAGCGGCTGGGAGTTCTTTTCACCGGTCAGTTTCGGATAATAGAGTATGATTTGTTTCATAATAAATGCTCCAGCATTTTGCAAAGAGTTTGCGCAATCTGATCAAAATCAGGCTGTTTGTCGCGAATCAGTGATTGGATATGAAATCCGTCGCTGATAACCACCATAATCCATGCAAGCTGTTCTTCGTTTTGCACACCGGTAAACAGTTCGCAAAGTGTTTTCTGAAAAAAGCAGGCATACTGAGTATAGATTTTTTCCAGTTCGACTTTAATCCATGGCACCGCTTCATCGGCCTTATCCCGGATCCGCTTCCAAAGATCTACATATAGAGAAAGAGAATCGGAATGGCTTTCGGATCCGGCAATATAACGGTAAATCAAAGTGTACAGCTTTTCATGCCGGGAGGATTTCTGTTCTAACTCTTCCGCAACTGATGCAAGCCAGACAGATGCAGCATATTCCATGACTGCCATGCGGAGCTCTTCCTCAGTGGGATAGTGTTGACGGATTTGTTTCGGAGGCAGCGCGGAGATATGGGACACAGAATCAATGGTTGCGTTCTCATATCCGCCGGTAAGCATCTGTCTAAGGGCAGTTTCAAGAATCAATCTTTTTTGAACCGTTCGATTTTGCATTCTGTCTTTCTCTCCTATGTATTTGGCGCATCCGGCTTTTTAGCAGGGCGGTTCTGTTGGCTACATTTTCTTTAGAATAAAATTTGTCATATACCCATGCTACCCCCTGTGCAAGCTCGTCCGGACTCATATGCCGGGGCTTGAATACCACATCCCAGAAGGTATAGCGGCTCCAGTCATAGTCTATGATTCTGCCGGTTTGGGACATTTGCCGAAACAGTTGTGTTCCCGGAAGGGGGGTGAGAATCGTGAAGCTGCCTGAGTAAATTCCATTTTTCAGCGTAAAGTTCAAGGTGTTTTCAAATACGTCATAGGTGTCGTTGTCTCCACCGAATAGGAAGGATCCCCATATATTGATGCCACTTTTATGAATTTTTTCAATAGCGGTTTCATAATGATACAGCTGTTTTGCTTTCCACTTGTTTTCATCCAGAACGTCAAGCCCAGTTTGGGAAACATTTTCAAATCCGATAAACAGCCAGTGACAGCCGGACTGATGCAGCAATTCCAACAATTCTGCATCGTCTGCCACAGAAATATCCGTTTGCGTCCCCCAGGTAATTCCAAGTTTTGCAATTTGCCGGACCAGTTCTTTTGCATAGTCCTTTTGAATGAACATGTTGTCATCTGCAAAAAAGACAAATGCATCTGCATTTACTTTTTGGATTGCCTGAATTTCAGAAATTACCTGGGGAACAGTTTTGTGTCTGTATGTAGAGCCGAACATGATGGGAAGAGTGCAGTAATTGCATGTGCGAGGGCAGCCTCTTGTAGTTTGCACGCTAAAGGATTTATACAGAGACGGATCCAGCAGATCGTATCGGGGGATGGGAGATTGTTCTAATGGGATAAATCCATTGCTGCGGTATATATGCTTTGGCATGCCGTTTTCATAATCCTGCAAAAAGCTGGGCCAGGTTTCCTCTCCTTCACCAATAAAAACTGTATCGAAAATTTCCATTGCTTCTTCCGGTAGAACAGATGCGTGAATTCCGCCAAGAACAATATAGGATCCGCTCTTTTTGAATTTTTGGGCGATTTCGTATGCTCTGTAGATTTGTTGGGTCATCCCGGTCAGCGCAACAATATCGAAATGTCTGGAAAAGGGAATTTCCATGCCATGATCTTCATCAATAAATTCCACATGGTACTGTTTCGGGATAACGCCTGCTATGGTCAGAAGGCTCAGATTGGGGGTCTCCCATGCACCGTAAAAGCTGGATACAACATCACTTTTTTCCAGAAAGTGCTTTAGGAGACTGTTTTTACCGTACTTCGAACCTTTTGGCACAATCAAAGCTATTGTTTTCAAGATGTTTCCCTTCTTATATAGTTTGTTTTTTGCAATGACAGGTCAGCAGTTTTATTAAGATATTCCGTGTTTCTTTTTCGTCTGCAAGAATGTCCGCCATACCGTAAGACAGTGCTTTTTCAGCCGCGGGACAATCCTTTTGCACAATAATAATGTCTGCCAGAGCGGCATAGGAAATGCTGATTCCGCCCAGCATGGGGTTGGAAAGAACAGAAATGTGAAGCAACCCTCTGTCGCTGTGCTTTTTTGCAGCTCCGGCAGTTTTGGCAAATTGCAGGAGGGAAGCTGTGCCTTCCTGTATGCGCGCACTGCCTGATCCAGTGACGGTGATAACAGGTAGTTTTGTGGCCGAGGCGTATTCAAAGGCGCATGTAATCTTTTCTCCTTCTAAGATGCCCATACTGCCGGCGATAAAGCGTGGTTCAAAGAGAATGAGCAGACAGTCGGTGCCACCGATTTGTGCTGTTCCGGTGAGCACTGCGTCTGATTGTTCGGATAAGTTTTGTACTGCTTGCAGACGATTCCGATATCCCGGGAAGGAAAGGGGATCGACTGTATTCCGCTGTCCAAACAATTCCGTGAAGCTACCTTTGTCGATCATTCCATAAAGCCGGCTCCGGGCGCTTGTCTCCTTACGGTTCATTTATGTATATACTTGCGTTTGCCATGTTCCCGCCGGCGCATATTACACTTAGTCCCATAAAAGCACCCCGCCGCCGCATTTCATAAATCAGGGATATCTGCATTCGGAGTCCGGTGACTCCAATGGGATAGCCCAGCGCCAGATTTCCGCCGTTAACGTTTACTCTTTCCATGTCTAAACCCAACGTGCGTGCTGTAAATATTGCCTGGGCGGCAAAGGATTCATTGATTTCATATAGATCAATGTCTCTTTTGCTTAGCTCGTTATTTTGCAGGATTTTATTGGTGCACGCTGCCATAGCATGTCCGATTTGTTTCTTTGGCACGCCCATGCAGTCTGTATCGACAATATAAGCGATAGGGGGGATCTTCCTGCGTGCTGCCTCCTCACTGTCCATAATCAGCATGGCAGCTGCACATTCGCATATTGCGGC
>CATLAS010000006.1 GCA_949878535.1 uncultured Eubacteriales bacterium
TTCAATGAACAGGCATTTGTGCACCCGGACAGCAGACTGATGGACCGACAAACCGAAATTGCTGTAACAATGGCAAGGCAGATCTGCAAAAAAGCAAATACCAGTATGTTTGCAGGGCAGGAGCTGGGCGTTGTATATCTCAGCGATATTGGTCCGCTTCAGTCTGTTGCTGAATATACCCTCTCCCTGAGGAGAGACGGTTTTACAGGTGTAAATCCAAGTAAATTTCCGAATATTATGGCAGCGACACCCTTATCCAGAGTTTCCGCAGAAATCGGCGCAAAAGGCCCCTGTGTACCTCTACTGTCCCCAAACGGAGATAAACACGGATGGATATACGCTGTCCGGCAGATTGCAGAAGAACGGTGCCGTGCAATGGTACTGCTCCATATAACAAAAAAGCTGAACTGTTTCGGATGCTTTCTGGAAACGTCAGACACATGCAAGGAAAGGTACGGACAAAAATATGAAGCTTACATTGATCTCACCCAAAGGTGTGGGAATGGGTACAAATGAAGAAAACAGATGGACGCAGGCTCTGTATGATTCCCTCGCTGGAATCGACTCCCTGCGGGAGCTGATGTCCTGTGCAAACGCACCCCTGCTGACCGTTGCCTCTATATTGGAGCCATTCTTTGATTCAATCGAATATATTGACGAAGAAATCGAAAACATTGACTGGAACGCCTCCTATGATATGGTTGCTATGTCCTTTATGACCCAGCAAGCCTCACGTGCTTTTGCACTTGCCGAACGGTTCCGGGAAAAGGGCGTTTATCGAATCGCCGGAGGCATGCATCCCACCAATTCCCCAGAGGAAACCCTCCGGTATTTTGACACGGTATTCATTGGAGAAGGGGAAGTCACCCTTCCCCAGTTTATGCAGGACTATCTCGCACAGAAGCCAGCGAGAATCTATAAAAACACCAGTGAAATCCATATGGATACTGTACCCCTTCCCCGGTATGACTTATTAAAAATGGATCAATACAAAACGGTGCCAGTGCAGATTTCCAGAGGCTGTCCCCATAACTGTGAGTTCTGTGCTTCCACAAAAATTTACGGCCCCAAATACCGGCATAAAAGCGTAGATCGGGTACTTCAGGAAATTGATGCAATTCAAGCGCGAAAGAAAAATCCGCATATTTATTTTACTGATGACAACATGCTTGTGCAGAAGGACTTTTCCATAGACCTTCTGGACGCACTGCCGGAGAAAAAAATTCGTTGGATGACCCACACCGATATCGGCGTTGCGGATCAGGATGAAATTTTAAAGCGGCTGTTCCGAGCAGGCTGCCGTAAGTTAGTAATAGGACTGGAAAGCATTGTCCCGGATTCCCTGCGCACTGTTGAAATGTGGAAATACAAGCATATTCAACGATACGGACAGGAAATACAAAAAATCCAATCCTATGGCGTGGGCGTGTGGGGAACCTTTATTGTAGGACTGGACAGCGACGACACTTCCGTATTCCAACGGGTAGTGGACTTTACTCTGGAAAACAATCTGTACGGTGCTATGATTTCCGTACCCACGCCTTTCCCCGGATCGGCACTGTATAAACGGCTGTCCCGGGAAGGACGGATTTTAACTACTCACTGGGGAAGTTATACCTTGTGGAATGTAGTTGTCCAGCCCCAAAATATGAGCGTCCAGCAACTGCGTGATGGATTCCGCTACACACTTTCCCAAATTTATGCTGGGGAGGCTGTAAAAAAACGCATGGAATATTTCAAAAATATCTATGCCGCCCTCAGGAGTGAACAATCGTGAAACGCTTATTGCTGCTGATTCCAAAGTGTCCGGGACCTGCCGCCGGCAAAAAGTGGAACGCTGTCTGGCCGGCGGACGTAGAAGCGGCTGTCACACACAGCATGTGGAAACTGATCACACCGGGCCCCCTTGTTCTTGCAAAACTGGCGCAGGAAATGGGAAGATTTGAAGTACACCTGACAGACGAAGCTTTTCAGCCCCTAAATCTGACGAAGAAATATGATATTGTTGCCATATACACAGTAACCCCCAATGTAAAACGCGCTTATGAACTGGCAGATTTTTATAAAAAGCAGGGAACCTATGTCGTCCTCGGCGGCGTACATACCACCGTTTGCCCCGAGGAAGCAGGCAGGCACGCCCACACCATTTTAATCGGCGAAGCGGAATCTATTTGGACAGCATTTTTGCAGGACTTTCTTATGCATCGTACACGGCAAATCTATGCCCAACCTTTAGGAAAAGTTTCGATGTACCGTTCCCCCATTCCTGCATTTCATCTGATACCGGAAAATGCACGGAAGCTGATTCCCATTCAAACTGCCCGGGGATGCCCTCACGGCTGTCATTTCTGTAATCTGCGCAGTCTATACGGCAGATCCTACCGCCCCAAAAAAATGCAGAATATTGAAAAAGAACTGCGTGCCGTAAAGCAGCTTAATCCTCATGCCACTATATATTTCACAGATGACAATTTGTTTTGCAGCAGCACCCATGCTGACGCACTCATGCAGCTGCTGCAGCAATATTCTGTCACATGGTATGCAAACACAGACATCTCCTTTGGTGCAGATCCCGTGCGGATCCGCAGGGCATATCAATGCGGATGCCGGCAGGTGTTGATCGGACTGGAAAGCGTCAATATGCAAAACCTTACCGGATTGGATGAAACCAGCTTTAAACGCCGACATTTTGGCAGATACAGGGAATGGATCGAAAACATACAGTCCCAGGGAATCGGCGTCATCGGAAGTTTTATTTTGGGGCTTGATGGCGACGGCACAGACGTTTTCGATAAAACTGCCGAATTTATACTGGAAGCGAATCTGTTTGGTGCCAGCATTACAGTGAACACCCCCTACCCGGGAACAGTGCAATTTCATGAACTGGACGCGCAAAACCGGATATGTACATATGATTGGAACTGTTATACCATATTCAATCCTGTGATTCAGCCAAAGAAAATGAGCATAGAAACACTAAACGCAGGATATTTAAAAGTCCTCCGCGCGGTTCATTCAACCGAAGCTGCAAAGCGGAAGTTGGAATATTTCAAAAGAAAAATCAAGGAGGCTGGAAATGACGCATAAACCTGTCATCGGATATATGTGCTCCTATGTACCCTGCCGCCTTCTGGAAAAGCTGGGATATTCCACCGTTTATTTAGGAGACGCAGAATGCAAAACCGGAGGGAGCACCTCCTGCCTGCCGCGCAATCTGTGCAGTTATATGCTGTATTGCGCCGATTTATTGAACCTGGCAGAAATAGACGGGCTGATTTTGACAAACTGCTGCAACAGTACCCAGCGGCTGTACGATTATGTAAGGCAGCACCGACCGGATATATTTTGCTGCATGCTGGAGCTTCCCCGGGATAATACAGACGAGGCATGCCGCTATTTCGGTGTACAGGTAACCCAACTTATAGAAAAAATACAAAGCCATTTTTATCCCAGGCTCAGACCCCAATTCTGGCATAAAACTCTGGAAGTCCAAATGCAGAAAAAGCACAGTGAAATTTATATTTTGGGCAGCGCCGTCTCGCCAAAGCTGCGCCGCTTTTTGCAGCAGGTTTTTTCAGATTATACAGTCACAATCGACCATTGTGGGGAAAGAGCTGCCGGCAATCTTCTGTGGCAAAAGTATCAGTATCTGCAGGGCATAGCACAAGATCCGCCAAACAACTTTATTCCCTGCCCGCGGATGTCACACTTTGCAGATCAGTTCACCTCTTATGTACAAACCAGCAATCTGAAAGCTGTGGTTTACTTATCTGCAAAAAACTGCGATCATTTTCTGATGCAGTTTTCCACTGTCAGGACCATATGTCGGGCAGCAGGAACCCCTGTAATTGAATTGGAAACAGAATTTGCCGGAGCGGGCTCCGGACAGCTGACAACCAGATTGGAAGCATTTACAGAATGTCTACAAAGCCGTGGAAATGCAGCAAATACAGAACCGCCAGCATGCAACAGAAACAATCCTTTTGTACAGCGTATGAAACTGGCACAGGCTGTAATTGCAAATGCCCCTCTGCGCGCAATCCAAATGGTGGTGGAAAATCAAATTGACATATTTACAAATACGATTTGGAAGCATCCGGAAAAAATCATCTGGACCAATATGGTCATGCCGCAGGAGCTTTTTTATGCCGCAGGACTTGTCCCAGTAAATATGGAGCTTGCCGCAGGATGGCTGGCATCCCTGCGTGTGTCAGATAAATATATTGCATGCTGCGAGGGAAACGGATGCAGTCCTTCCGTTTGCTCCTATCATAAAGCAACACTGGGGCTGCTGCAATCCGACGGACTCGACCACCCCAGAGCAGCAGCAATCTCGTCCCACATTTGCGACGGAAGCATCGGCACAGTAAGCTATTGGAAGCAGCATTACGGCACAAACACTTTCATTCTGGATGTCCCGTTTCAGAAAACGCCGGACAGTACAGCATACCTGACCAGACAATTTGAAGAGCTGATTGCATGGATAGAAAACTATACCGGACAGGCACTATCGGAAGAAAAAATCTGCGAGGCACTGATTCTATCCAACCAGGCAAGAGAATATTGGACGCAGGTACAAACGCTGCGCAAAGGGAATCCTACCGTACCGGGGCGATATATGCTGCGCAATCTGTTCGGCGCAACCTTTCTGTTCGGCTCCCGGTTCGGACTGGACGTAATGCGTACATATCATGAGGAAATGCGGCAAAAATACACAGCCCCGCAAAACCAAGCCTCTCCAGCAAAGCGCAAACGAATCTTATGGATTCACTTTGCGCCCCTGTATCACAACACCCTGCTGGAATATTTGGAAGAATCCCTTGCCTGCTCCATCGTCTATGATATCACTGGATATATCTACTGGCAGCAGTACGATCCGGATATGCCGCTGGAAAGCCTCGCCCAGCGCGCCACCTCTCACTTCTATCTGGGAGAGGCAGAAAAGCGGCAAAAGCTGTACGCAGACATTATCCAGGAGTATCGTATAGATGGCGTCATTCACATGATGCACAACGGATGCCGGGCAATTCCCGGCGCATCCTGGCAGGTGCGAGATACGGCGGATGCGCTGGGTGTGCCTTATCTGGAACTTTCCGGAGACTGCATTGATCCCAGAGGATTTTCCGCAGAGCAAATGAGGCTGCGGTTGGAAGCCTTCGGAGAAATGTTATGGAGAAAATAAAACATGATTATGAATTTATACTTAGGTATTGATATAGGCTCCGTAAGTACAGACGCAGCTTTGCTGGATAGCCAAAAAAAGCTGCGTGCCTATTCCATTGTGAAAAGCGGATTTGATCATCAAATCGCTGTGAAAGAAGTTATAGGCGACATCTGCAGAAAAGCAGGAATCACGCCGGAGCAAATTAGACGAACCGTTGCAACCGGATACGGCCGGCGCAACGTATCCGGTGCGTATAAAACGGTCACGGAAATCACCTGTCACGCTATGGGCACGCATTTTTTATCCCCCGATGTCCGCACTGTAATTGATATTGGCGGACAGGACAGCAAGGTGATCCGAATCAACGAATACGGATATGCTGAAACCTTTTATATGAATGATAAATGTGCAGCAGGCACCGGCAGATTTCTCGAAGTGATGGCGCAGGCAATGGGCATTGGTATCGAAGTATTAGGGCTCGCTGCACTGACTGCAAAAAAGGCTGAACCCATCAGCAGTACCTGCACGGTCTTTGCCGAATCAGAGGTGATCTCCAAAATTGCAGAAGGCAAACCCCGGGAAGCGATCATCGCGGGCATCCACCAGGCAATCGGAGAACGGCTGCGAGGAATGGTTTCTGCAGTCGGCATGCGTCCGCCGCTTGCACTCACCGGCGGCGTTGCGAAAAACCAATGCATGCAAAGCGTACTGAAAAACCTTTTGCAGACAGATATTTTCATCCCGGAAGAGCCACAAATTGTCGGTGCACTGGGCGCCGCCATTTTTGCAGCAGACAGCGTTTCATAATACTAAAAGAGAGGGAAAGCAGAGAAAATGGATCACACGCTTCTTGCCAAACTGGATCTGACAGCACGCTACCACACTTCTATAGGACAGCACTATATGGCAGCATATCTACAAAACCAGTATAATCTTCTGAAAAATATAACGGAAAAGCAAAAACAGTATATTGCAGCAACCTATTATATCCCGGGAGAGCTGCTTGCATGCTTTGATGTGGAAGCTGTTTTTTTGGAACGATTTGCAGGATTTGCCGCCGCATGGCGTTTGCTGGATCATCCGGTAGCGCGAGCAGACACCATCGAGTTTCCCGCTGACGGATGCTCCTATCAGGCGCTGTTTCATCTTCTCCTTACAGAAAAAATCATTCCGAAGCCCGCGGCATTTGCAGCTATGAATTTTGCCTGCCGCAACGCATGGCAATACTGCAAGTCAGAAACCCAGCGGCATTACCTCCCGTTTTTTCATGTAGATGTTCCCAGAGTCTTTTCCCAGAGGCAGATATGCATACTGGCAGACGAGCTACAGACGTTGTATAATCGGCTATGCAAAATGTTCCCCATAAAAGCGGAGATACAAGACGTTGTGCATGCGTCCAACGAGGCCTTGGCAGTACAACAGGAAATGAACGCCTATCGTCGTGCACACCCTGAAAAATGCAGCACAATCGACTTTTTGAAGTTGTTCCCGTTATATAACGATCTCGGGAAACCGGACACACCAGATATTTTGCAGGGATTTTTGAAAAGGCTCACGGAAACTGCCGCGCCGGGCACAGGCAATATTCCTCGGGTTCTTTGGCTTGGTATAGTTCCCCTGTACAAAAACAGTCTCCTTACCAAAATTGAAAAGCAGGGACACTGTAAAATCGTTTGGGAGGAAATGTTTGATTTCGGAAATATAAAGCTTTCCTGCGATTCCTTTTTCCCAGATCTTGCCAAGCGGATTCTTACCTCAAGATTTTTCACACAGGAAAGCCGCCTTGCAGATATTTTGCAAAGTGTAAAAGACTTTGGTGCACAGGGGATCATTCATTTTTCCCAGCGCAACTGCCGTTTTCTGCCCCCAGCAGTCCCCTTGATCCGGCAGATGGCGCAAGAACTGCATATTCCCTTTTTGGAGCTGCGGGGTGACGCGGTGGATCCCGGCTATTTTGATGAACAAGCTGCTGCCATGCAGCTGGAACAATTTTACGAACAACTGCACAGGAGCACACCATGTATATAAATTTCTCCCGGGAACAAGAAGTCTGCATTCTTTCGCTGAACCGACCGAGAACCAACAGTCTGCATCAGGATCTGCTGGACGAGCTATACGCAGCCATCACAGAAATTTCCCAGGATAAAACCACAAAAACCGTGATCCTCACCAGCAGTCTGCCCTTCGGTTTTTCATCCGGACTGGATTTGGGAAGCTTTCAGGGAGCCCATGCGGCATTTGTAGAAAATGTGTACAATGCAGTATATAAAACCTTTCAAATTATACAGTCCATCACTGCCAGCCCCAAAATATACATTGCAGCCCTTGCCGGTCCGGTAATCGGCTCCGGCGCCTCTATCGCCTTAGCATGTGACTTGCGCATTGCGGCAGCGGGAACATGGTTCTGGCTGCCCGATCCACAGTATGGCGGATTGCTGGGGGACGGCGGGTTGGTGCGTCTGGCACAAATAATCGGAACCGGCAGGGCCGCCGTGCTGGCTTTGACGAATGAACGAATCAATTTGGACACAGCAGACAAATGGGGATTGCTTTATAAAACTGCACCCAGGGAAAAGCTGATGAAAACAGCACGAACCGCCGCCGCACGGCTGTGCGGATTATCCGGAAAAACGCTGGGATACCATAAAAAGATTCTCAATCAGACACCCCCGCTCCACTTCCCCGGTGAGGCTTTGCAAATGGTTTTACATTCACCTGAAACATACCTGCGATTTCAATCTTATATAAAACAAAAATAAGGAAAACGATCTATGGCATTAGACGGAAAAAATATTATTGTATCAGGCGGTTCCCGCGGCATCGGACGAGCAACTGTTTTGCATCTGGCAGGACATGGTGCAAATGTAACGTTTACCTATCTAAAAAATACAGCAGCAGCGGAGTCTGTACTGGAAGAAGGCAAGCACTGCAAAGGATCCATCTGGGCATATCAGGCGGATATCCGCAATAAACGGCAAATGCAGAATTTGGTTTCCGATACAATTCGGGAGTGCGGCTCCATTGACGTTATTGTAAATAATGCGGGCATCCGCAAGGACAGAACCCTGGCATTTATGCCTGCCGAAAGCTGGCACGATGTTCTGGACACAAACCTCACCGGCACATTTTATCTGACGCAGGCTGCAATCCCACATATGCTGAAAAGAAAAGCGGGGCGCATTATCAATATCAGTTCTATCAGCGGCCTACAGGGCATTGCAGGGCAGACCAACTATTCCGCTGCAAAAGCGGCACTGGTCGGATTTACAAAATCCCTTGCAAAAGAAGTAGCGCCCTATGGGATCTGCGTGAACGCCATTGCTCCCGGCGGCACATCTACCGAAATGGTATCCGCCATGTCTGAAAAAGCACAGCAGCAGCTGCTGCAAGGCGTTCCCATAGGACGCATGTGCACCCCGAAGGAAGCCGCGCTGATTGTCCGATTTTTGGCAGACGCGGAATTGTCGCCGGCATATCTTACCGGAGCGGTGATTCCTTTAGATGGAGGGATGGGCACATCATGATACAAGCAAAAGACGCTGCAGCAGAACTTTGGGATAAAAATACAGCCTTACACATTCTCTCACAAAAGATTGACCGGGGAGAATCCTTTGCTATCGCACTGTGCGACATTGATTTTTTTATCAATATTGATATGAAAATCGGTTCCTCTGAAGGGGATGCTGTTTTAACACGAATTGGCGCCTTTTTCGCAGCGCAGTCTGTATGCAGGGTTGGACAATACGGCAGTGACAGCTTTCTTTTGATGTTTGACAATTGCACAACAGATTATGCTTTTACATTAACAGAACAAATACGACGCAGCCTTCGTAAACAACGGCTTCTTCCGCAAAACTCCGTATATGCAAAAGTCCCTGTCACAGCAAGCTTTGGACTTACCAACTGCATAGAAGGAAATCCAAAGCTGCCTCTGCTCCTGCGGCAAGGAGAAATTGCCCTTGCCGCAGCCAAGAAAAAAGGGCGAAACCGCACCGAATATTATGCAAATGCAGAAATGAAAATATCCCTGCGTCCCTCTCCTGGTGTTTTCACGCTGACAGGTGGACTAAACGGGTACAGCGGCGATTCCGGCGCAGTGCAGAACGCAGAAATATCCCAGCCCTATGGATTGGATATCACCCAAACCGGAGAATTGCTTCTTGCAGACAGAGGGAATCACGCAATTCGCAAAGTTGACCGCAGCGGCATTATTACCACCCTTGCCGGCACAGGCACATACGGATACAGTGGAGACGGCGGAACAGCTAAAAACGCGCAATTAAACAAGCCAAGCGGCGCTGCAGTCGGACCGGACGGAAGCATTTATATTGCAGACACAGGAAATCACTGTATTCGCAAAATCAGTCCCCAGGGACAGATTGAAACATACGCAGGCTGCGGTACTGCGGGATACAGTGGCGACGGAAAATATCGCACGCTTGCCCAATTCAATCGTCCCGGCGGCGTTGCTGTAGATAGGAATGGAAACGTATACACCAACGATTATGGCAATAATGTTATCCGCATGATTCGCACAGACGGACTGATATACACAGTAGCCGGATCCGGTGCATTTGGCTATGCCGGAGACGGCGGATCTCCGCTAAACGCAAGTATGAACCGTCCATACGGACTGGCGGTTTCCCCGGATGGGCAGCATATCTATATTGCAGATTACGGCAACCACTGCATCCGTGAGGCTGACCGTGCTGCGGATGTAATGCGAACCGTTTGCGGCAGCGGCACGCCCGGCTATACAGGCGATGAAGGAACAGCAACAAATGCCCAACTGAACGGTCCGTTCTGGGTTACTCTTTGGAAAAATAATATCTTGCTGATAGCAGACGGAGAAAATCATTGCATTCGCATGATGAACTTAACCACAAATACGATCTGCACGCTAACAGGTTGCGGGATTCCCGGTTATATTGACACGCCGGTGTCTTTACACAATGCAAAATACAATATCCCGGCGGGCATGGCAGTTGACGGAAAAAAGCGCCTGCTTTATATCGCGGATTATGCAAACAACGCAATTCGTGCATGCAGTATCTCTAACATGTTTTAAAAATACAGGACGGTATACAATCGTGATGATCATCTTGATTTTATTTATCCTTGCAGTCGGAATTTCTATCCTGCTATATAACGGTATAAAAAGCTATCGGTGGGTTTACCGCCTGACCCACCCTGTCAGATATACACAGCAGCCAAACACCAAAGCTTTATTTATATACAAAAAGTTTACCTTTCAAACCAAAGACGGGATCACGCTGGCAGGAATAGATTACTGCCCCAAAACCGCATGCATCGGAACAGTTCTCGTTTGTCATTTTTTAGGCGGAAGCAAAGAAGCCATTTTAATGTTTGCAGATTTTCTTTTGATGCACGGATATCGAGTACTCTGCTACGACAATCGAAATCACGGGGAAAGCGAAACGGCAGAAGGTGTGAGGGCAACGTTGGATCAGGATTTTTCTGCCTTTTACCAGACAATCCGGAAAATGGGGATAAAAGGGCCCTATGGAATCATGGGATTTTCCATGGGTGCATCCGTTGCTCTGCGCGCTATGCAAAAGTACCCGGACATATGTGCGGCTGTTACTGACAGCGGACCCATGATGTTCGCCAAAAATTATTTTCGATATGTCTTAAACAATAAAAAAATCCACAATCCTCTGCAGCGAATCCTGTTTTTATGCATTTTCCTATATTATGCAGGATTTGCAAAAATGGAAAGAGAAACCTACCGCACATTAAAGCAGCTGAAAGGAAAACCCATCTTAATGATTCACGGCAAAAAGGACACGATCATCTCACCGGATGACCCGTGCCTTGCTTATTCTCTGCTGAAATCTCCAAACGCAGCATTATGGCTTGTTCCCCGTGCAAGACATCTGATGAACAGATTTAATAAACCCAAAGAATATGTAGAAAGGATTTTAGCGTTTTTCGATCAAAACATCGCTTTAAAAACACACAATGAAAAAAATAGCGCTGATCTCGCCCAAAGGAAATGCCTTTGGAAAGAATGAAAAACTTACCCGTTTTCTCAACGAAACAGGAGGGATGGACAGTTTCCGAGCGCTGTGGACAGGACCAAATCTGGGATTAATTACCGTAGCCAGTCTCTTCCCTGCGGACTGGGAGGTAGAATATATTGACGAAAACTATAGAGACATTCCCTACGATGCAGGATACGACATTGTTTGCATCAGTGCCATGACGCAGCAGATCGTAAACGCATATCGAATCATAGATCGTTTTCAAAGCCGGCACGTACTCACAATTCTGGGAGGAATCCACGCTACCGTCCTGCCTGAAGAGGCAGCTGCACATGCAGATGTTGTGATGGCAGGCGAGGGAGAACTCCTTTGGCCGAAGCTGATTCAGGATATAGAAAACGGCAGCGTTCAGAAAATATACCGACATCGTCCCGATGAAAAATATCAGTTTGACAATTCTGTAACGCCCCGCTATGAACTTTTGCGGGGCTACAGTTATCCGGTTATCACTCTGCAAACTACCCGCGGGTGACCGCACAACTGCTCTTTCTGCTGCGCATCTAAAATATTCGGATCCGGATACCGGCGCAAAAGCAATGCAGATATTTTAAATGAACTTGCATGTATACAAAAACACTTTCCCGATGCCCTTGTATTATTTGCAGACGATAACTTTCTAGTGTATCGCACCGCTTGTAAAAGCCTGCTGCGAGAAATGGAACCCATGCAGATCCGCTGGATTGCCCAAACAGATGTATCTATCGCCGACGATGACGTACTGCTCCGGGAAATGGTGCGCTCCGGATGTCAATGGGTCGTAATCGGATTTGAAAGCGTTCATTTTGACAGCCTGCAAAATCTGGATCAAAAAAACTGGAAGCTGCGGCAATTTCCGGGTTATAAAGCTGCAATTGCAAAAATTCAGTCATATGGAATCGGGGTATATGGAACATTTATAGTAGGGTTAGATGGGGACGATGTGAGCGTATTTCAAATGACGGAAAACTTTATAAAGAAGAACTATTTATACGGTGTCAATATAACAGTCCCCACGCCTCTTCCAGGAACAGCTTTGCGGGAAAAAATGCAGCATGAAAATCGCATTCTTACAAATGATTGGAGCTATTATACCTTCTGGGATGTAACCATTCAACCAAAGAAAATGCAGGTGTCGCAGTTGGAAGAAGGACTGCTGCATTTATATGAAAATCTTTATACAGATACACTTATTGCCCAGCGTCTGACGCATATGAAAAAGCTGGCAAAAAATAGAAAACGCATCATAGAGGCACCGCACCAGTAAAAATTTATTAGGAAGTATTCCGCAAACTCAACAAACTTGAAAAGCATTTTCGATAATGGATGCTGCCGGCACAGCGCAAATATAAAAAAGCCCCTCGGCAGTGAGAGCATCTCATATAAACCTTACCCTATTAAGGAGAGCTACAGTATAGCACGCTTTAAAAAGCCCCCTTAGTGCTGAAGTCATACGCGCCACAGGCCCCCCTAACTTCACAAAATCCCCCATCAAGGAGCGGCATCTTGGCGTAGTTTCTCTAACTTCATAAACCTTTTCCCCAGCAAAGGAAGATATCGATGTAGTTCCCCTAACTTCATAAACCTCTTCCCAGCAAAGGAAGATATCGATGTAGTTCCCCCTAACTTCATAAACCTCTTCCCAGCAAAGGAAGATATCGATGTAGTTCCCCCTAACTTTAAAAGCCTCCCTTGTGCAAAGGGAGGTGGCTCGCCGCAGGCGAGACGGAGGGATTGTATCATACATACTACCGATTTTAAAATTTCAAGATTTGACAGTAGAACAATCCCTCACCCGCTGCGCGGGAGCTCCCTTTGCACAAGGGAGCCTTTTGAAGTTTTAACTATACTGAGTGCTACCACTACAATGGGGAGCCTTTT
>CATLAS010000007.1 GCA_949878535.1 uncultured Eubacteriales bacterium
CACCGGCAACCTGCAGCTTTTCTATTACTTCACCAGTAAGCTTTTCAAAGTTTATCATGTATTGCTCCTTTCTCATCTGCCGCCAACAGTAATTTTGCAGCGAATCGCCGGGCCGCCCAATCCTACAGGCATGGGCTGTTTCTTCCCACAAAACCCGGAGGAAGACCAACTGATAGTGTCCCCTACCATATCTACCGTTTTCAGCATTTCAAATGCAACGCCGGAAATGGTTGTGTCCAACAGCGCCCTGCCAAGTTTTCCGTTTTTGATTTCGTAGCCCATGCACACACCGAACATAAATTCGCCGGTGGTGTCCGCCTGTCCGTTGTTGGTGTCGATAAAATAATATCCATCCTCAACGGAAGCAATCATATCTTCCAATTTAGATGTACCGGGAACAATCGCCGTATTGCGCATACGTATCAGCGGCTCATCTGAGAAAAGATATGCCCGGGCATTGCCCGTAGGTTCCATGCCAAACTGCTGTGCAGTTTGACGGCTGTTCATATATCCGGTAAGGATTCCGTCCTGAATCAGCACTGCATCCTTAGCGGGAGTACCCTCGTCATCCACATAAATCGGGAGAGGGGTCGGCTCGCCCAGGCATGTATGGGCATAATCCACCATAGTCACCAGCGGGCTTGCCACTGTTTTTCCAAGATTGTGCGCCGCTACGCTGCCGCCCAGCACCAAGTCTGCTTCCACAGTATGTCCCACTGCCTCATGCGCCAACATTCCGGTAAGTTCACCGCTGATAATACAGGTTTTCTCTCCTGCGTCAGGATATACACCCTCCCGTTTCTGCATGAGTTTCTCGTACAATTCGTCCACTTTGGGGAACAGAAGTGCAGGATCGGAAAACACCGTATCAAAGGTACCCAGTCCGCCTACCGGCACAAACAACTCCACCGGATTTCCGGAAAGAGAATCTGCAGTAAGGCGCAGATATACATAACAGCGGGGCATTATCACATGTCCGTCATGGCCCTCAGATACGCAAAGCAGTTTCTCCATGGAATCCGCCCGAACGCTCACTCCTCTGCCGGAGAGGCCGGGGCATTTCTGCACAATATATTCATCCAGAGTCTTTGCAAAATCAATATAAGCTTTCTGTTCGGGATCGCTGTTTGTAATCTCCCGCATAATCTGCCCTGCGCCGACAGGCGGTAAAGCCGGCGCACCTTGAGGGGCACGTTTATCCATAAACATAGCGTTTTCTGTTGCCGCCGCAAGAACTGCCGCAACGGCATCATCGTCATACTCCGCCGTTGAAGAAAATCCGTACACACCGTTTTTATAAACCCGGGCAGACACTCCTGAAACCTCACTGCGCACATTTGTGGTAAGACTTCCGGAAAGCAGGCTCACTCCTCTGGTTTTATTCACCTGTGCCCGCAGCTCTGTCTGCACACCCGAAGCAAAATCCTTTTTTCGTTTTGATATAATATCGTAAAGCATTTAATTCCCAGCCTTTCCTAATTGATCCGTACCGTAGTATTTGTCCGAAACAAAGATGAATATGCAATATTTTATTAAGCTGATACCATTATACAACAGCCCATAATTTATGGCAAGAGTAAATCCGGCGGGATATAGCAGATTTTTCAGGTTCACCCAACGAAAAAGGCTTCTCCAGCAAAGGGAGGTGGCACGGCGTAAGCTCCAAAAAACTTCATAAGCCTCCTCTGTGCAAGGGGAGGTGGACTTTGCGTAGCAAACCTCGGAGGGATTGTTTTAGCAATACTTCCGATTTATAAATCCTGCAAAATGATAGTAGGACAATCCCTCAGTCGCTGTCGCGACAGCTCCCTTTGCACAAGGGAGCCTTTTTGTTAGGGTGCTCCGCGATACCTCCCTATGAAGCCACGAGGTAGATCCTCACATGGAAGCCTTTCCCCAAAAAACTAAGCCCCCCTTGTGCAAAGGGGGGTGGCACACCGCAGGTGTGTCGAGGGGATTGTTTGGTAAAACTTTCGATTGGTAAATCCTGCAAAATGATAGTAGGACAATCCCTCAGTCTCCGCTACGCGGAGCCAGCTCCCTTTGCACAAGGGAGCCGTTTTCGTTGGGTGCTCCGCGACAGCTCCCTTTACTGGGGGGAGCCTCTCCCAAACGCTTAAGCCCTTTGCTGGGGGGAAGCTTAACACTGGAAGACTCCCTTGTGCGATAGAGGGCTAAGACAAGAAATTTCACATAGGAGCTTTAGGCATAACCATCTGATGAAAAGCACTGTTTCCATGCTCGTAAATTTATGATACAATAAAAAAATAAAAAGTTTTCAAAAATTTGAATGGATTGCTCCTACACATTCGTATTAAAGATGAAGCCTTAAAAAACTATCATAAAAAACGGAGGAATCATCTATCATGAAAAAAGCATTTTTAGGAATTTTAGGAGCAATAATCGCATTATCAGTAGGAACAACAAGCGCCTTTGCGGCAAGTTCCGGAACCCGACACAACTTTGTTGATGCGGACAGTGATGGTGTTTGCGACAATGCCGGCAGCAGTATTTGCAGCTATTTTGATACAGACGGCGATGGCATATGCGACAATTTTGTATCCGGACAAAACAAGGGAAACGGTCACAGAAACGGCGCGAAGGGTGAATGCGGCAAAAACTTTGTTGACGAAGACGGCGACGGCGTATGCGATAACTTTACATCCAGAGAAAACAGACACGGCTTCCGCCAGAGCAGATGCGGTAAATAAAAAAAGGAAAATCATTATGCGGAGTGAGCAAGAAGTAAATAAAGCAGTCGAGCAATATTCCGATACTGTTCGACGGGTTTGTATGCTATATTTGAAAAATTATGCTGATACCGAGGACATATTTCAAACAGTATTTTTGAAGTATGCCCTCAGCTCCGCTGTGTTTGAAAGTGAAGAACATGAAAAAGCATGGATGATCCGGGTTACAATCAACGCCTGTAAAGATTTGCTGAGAAGCTTTTTTCGTAAACGCACAGTATCTTTAGATGAAGTTATGGAACTACCCGCCCAGGCTCCCAAAGATCACCGAGAAGTTTTAGAAGCTGTATTGTCCCTTCCTCAAAAATACAGGGATGTTGTTTATCTGCATTATTTTGAGGATTATACTGCTCCTCAAATCAGCCGTATTTTAGGAAAAAATGTCAATACGGTTTATACACTTTTAACCCGTTCCAAACAAATGCTTCGAGAAAAACTAGGAGGTGATGGCTATGAAGGATAAAATAAAAGAGGCTTTCAATCAAATACAGGCAGAAGAAGCATTAAAAAATAATACGAAAGAATTTCTTGCAGAGCAGATGCAAAAACATACAAAACCGATCAAGCGGCAATTCCATATGTACGCCGTCGCTTGTGCATGTTTGCTGCTTCTGCTGATTGGAGGATGCTGGCTTTATTTTACTCCAACATCCGGAATCAGTATAGATATAAACCCATCTATTGAATTAAGTGTAAATCGGTTCGGCAAAATCATTTCCGTAGACAGTATGAACGCTGACGGGTATGCACTTTCGAATACGCTTGATATAAAATTCAAAAATTACACAGACGCGATCAATCAGATATTGGAAAGTGAAAAGATAGCAACCCTGCTGGCAGATGACGAAATTTTGACCATCACCGTTACGGGTTCGGATGAAACGCAGTCTGTCAAAATCCTTTCAGAAATAGAACAATGTACTGCAAAGCATAAAAATACCTACTGCTATTCTGCATCCTGTGAAGATACCGCGGCTGCCCACGAAGCAGGACTTTCGTTTGGAAAATACAGGGCATTTTTAGAGTTAAAAAAGCTTGATCCTGATATACTGCCCGAGACAATACGAGACATGACCATGCGGGAAATCCGGGATTTAACAGAGAAACTGTGTGGCGACCATGATAGCAGCACCGGAACATCGTCAGACAGCGATATGGGAAATGGACATCATGGATTCCACAACGGACAGGGATACAGAAAAAAGCGGGGTGAGGAATAGCACTGCAAATTTTCTGGGAGAGCGGCACAGCGTAAACTCCCCCAAAAAGGTTTCCCCCGACAAAGGGAGGTGGAACGCCAAATGGCGAGACTCTCGCTAAAAGCTTAAGCCCCCCTTGTGCAAAGGGGGGTGGCACAGCTTTGCTGTGACGGGGGGATTGTTTGTATAGACTGTCAATTTGCAGATCATTCAAAACGATAGTAGGAACAATCCCTCAGTCGCTTCGCGACAGCTCCCTATGGAGCCACGCAGTGGATCCTCACATGGGAGCCTTTTTATGTTTGTACTCCACGACAGTTCCCTTAATCAATAAAGTAAAAAGGAGAGGGAAAATCCCTCTCCTTTCCTTATTTTTACAGTCCCTGTTTACTTCTTTCCATATGCTCAATTTCCGATTCATTCACCGTGCTCACATGACCGGGTATAGGTAAAATCTTTTGACTGATTACATCAATAATACCGTCTGCCTGGGGGAAGAAATATTTCTCAAACTCATATGCAGGGGTAATCCAGTTGCGGGAACCAAATACAACCGGCGGCGCATCCAGATAATCAAACGCCATTTCCGCAATGTTGGACGCCATATCCCGCATTACGGAATTTCTGTCGCAAGCGTCTCCGACAATGATAATGCGTCCGGTTTTTTTCACGCTTTCCAGCACTTTATCATAATTGAACGGTACGATAGAACGTGCGTCAATCACTTCCGCGCTGATGCCGTACTGCTCCTCCAGCTTCTTCGCCGCGGCAAGACCCCGGTACAATACTGCGCCGATGGTCAGAATCGTCACATCTGTACCTTCCCGCTTCACATCCGGTTCACCAAATGGAACTTCGTAGCTTTCTACAGGAACGCCGCCTTCATGGAACTGCTCGCCGATATCGTAGATCCGCTGACTTTCAAAGAAGATAACCGGATCGGTTCCGTTCAGTGCTGCGCACATGAGTCCCTTTGCATCATAAGGCGTTGCAGGGAAGCAAACCTTCAATCCAGGAATATGCGCAGTAAGCGCCGTCCAGTCCTGACTGTGCTGCGCACCATATTTAGAACCAACAGATACACGCACCACTACAGGCATTTTCAGAATGCCAGCAGACATGGACTGCCATTTGGAAAGTTGGTTGAAAATTTCATCACCTGCACAGCCGATAAAGTCTGCATACATCAGCTCTACAATTGCACGACCGCCTGCCATAGCGTATCCTACGGCAGAACCGACAATTGCAGCCTCAGATATGGGAGAGTTGAAGAAACGGTGGTAGGGAATCGCCTCGGTAAGACCGCGGTATACAGCAAACGCGCCGCCCCAGTCACGGTTGTCCTCACCGTATGCAATCAGTGTGGGATCTTCATAGAATTTATCAATAATTGCTTCAAAAATACCGTCCCGCAGACCGAACTGCTTGATTTTAGGGATCAGTTCGCCTTTTTCATCATAAGCAAAGCGGGCTTTGCCGGCGATCTGTTTCAGACGGGGATTTTCTTCTTTGGGAATCAGCACCTCTGCTTCCCGCTGGGTATCCATAGAAGGCACAGACTGATTGGAGAACATAATGGAAGAAATAATATCCGGCTGGCTGTCCAGATCCATTCTGGGGGAGATTTCCTCATCAATAGACATGCGACAAATTTTGGTGATCCGTTTGATAATATCTTCTTCAATCGCGTCAAATTCCTCTTCTGTTGCAATGCCGCCTGCTACCATCTTGCTCCGGTATGCCGCGATAGGACAAGCAGCTTTCCATTCCTCAATTTCCTCCTGACTTCTGTAGGTGGAAGAATCGGAAGGAGAGTGTCCGCTGACGCGGTACGTGGCAACCTCCAGCAGTGCCGGACCTTCTCCTTTTATAAGAAGTTCCTTCTTGCGCTGGGTAGCGTCAATCACTGCAAGGGGATCATAGCCGTTTACTTTTTCCGCATGAAGCATATCCGGATTGAAGCCTGCACCCAGACGTGCGGCAATATCAAAGCCCATGGTTTCACCGCGGGTCTGACCGCCCATGCCGTAGAAGTTGTTGAACACATTAAACAGGATCGGCATACCGCCGTCGTCGTATTTGCCGTCCATTCCCCACAGCTTACGGATTTGATCCATAGACGCCATGTTGAGGGCTTCCAGAACAGGTCCCCGTCCCAGAGCGCCGTCGCCGGAGTTTGCAATCACGATTCCCTTTTTATGATTGCTCCGTTTATACAGGGCAGCGCCAAGGGCAACGGGAGCCGCACCGCCTACGATTGCGTTATTGGGGAAAATGCCGAAAGGAATGAAAAATGCGTGCATGGAGCCGCCAAGACCCTTGTTAAAGCCTGTGGTCCGAGCAAAGATTTCTGCAAGGGCACCGTACAGAAGGAAGTCGATTGCAAGTTCCTTTACATCTCCCTGCTTTTCCTGCTTGCCTTCCACCACTTTCAAAATATTTCCGCCCAGGAATTCCTTCATAATGTCATACAGCTCTGTTTCTGTGAGCTTTTCAATAGAAGAAAGTCCTTTTGCAAGAATCTCACCGTGGCTGCGGTGGGATCCAAAGGTGAAGTCGTTAATATCCAGGCAGTACGCCTGACCCACTGCGGAAGCCTCCTGTCCGATAGACAGATGTGCCGGGCCGGGGTTGGTATACTCCACACCGTTGTACACACTCTTGGTTTTGATTTCGTTGAGCATGGTCTCAAACTCACGGATAATTCGCATGTCCCGGTAAATCCGCAGAAAATCTTCTTTGGTGTACAATTTCTTTTCCTGCGCCAATGTCTTTTTATACTGACACAGGGGAATTTTATCAAAAGAAAGGAATCCGGATGCAAATGCATCGCTGGGGCTGATATATTGATTCTTTGGCATAACGGTTCTATCTCCTTTTTTATTTTAATCAATCATAAACATGCCTTCCCGTATGACTTCGCACACGGTAGGATGGGGGAATACCAGTTTCTGTACATCGCTCACCCGCTGCCGGGCTGCAACCATTGCCGCCGCTCCATAAATGATTTCGGAAGCGTAAGAGCCGATCATATGCACGCCGATAATGGTTTTATGGGCGTCATCCACAACGATTTTTACAATACCGTCTCCGCCCTCCACTTCAGCTACGTACCGTCCGCTGTACCGGAGGCTGACTGTATGTTCTGTTGCCTGCACACCGCGCTTTGCGGCACTCTCTACTGTATCGCCCACAGTGCCCACTTCCGGCTTTGTATAGATCACAGCAGGAATTGCTAAATAATCGACCCGATCTGCAATACCCAGCATATCGGATACAGCGGCCTCACCTTCCCGGTATGCGGTATGCGCCAGCATGCTGCGTCCGTTCACATCGCCTGCCGCCCAAATTCCCGGAACAGAGGTTCTGCCCCGATCATCGCAGACAACTGCGCCTCGATCCAGCAGCACACCTGCTTTTTCCAGTCCGATGCCTGCGGTGCGCGCCCGTCTGCCAGTACTAACCAGAACTGCATCGCAGTCAATGGCAACAGACTTTCCATCCGCTTCACAGGTTACGGTTTTCCGATCACTGCTGACAGACGTAACCTTTGCACCAAGGAGGAAACGGATGCCCTTTTTTTCTAAATTTTTCTGCAAAACGGCAGATATATCTTTATCTGTGGGACCGGCAATTTTATCCAGCATTTCCACCACAGTGACCTGTGTGCCCACAGTGCTGAAATAGGACGCCATTTCCAGCCCAATTACGCCGCCGCCGATGACGCACAGCTTTTCCGGCACGGTACGCATGTCGAGAATTTCCCGGTTGGTCATGGCAAAGCCTGCCGTCACTGCTTCACGTAGTCCTTCTACAGGCGGCACCGCCGCTTCGCTTCCGGTACAGATGAGCAGTCGTTTTCCCTGATACACCGCTTCCCCGCACCGCACCTGAAATCCATCTGGATTTTTGCCGGTGATGCAGCCAGTTCCGTTCACCACAGTGACCTTTGCGCCCCGCATTTTTGCGCCTACGCCAGACACCAGCGTTTTCACCACTTTATTCTTGCGATCCACCACCTTAGCGTGATCAATAGTCGCGCCGGACACCGTCACGCCATAATCCGCGCCATGAAGTGCGCTTTCATAAATCTTTGCAGAATTCAGCAGTGTTTTTGTGGGAATACAGCCTTCGTTGAGACACACACCGCCAAGAGCACGTTCCTCTATAAGAAGCACCTGCATCCCGCTGTGTGCCGCACGTTCTGCCGCATTATAGCCTGCTGGGCCGCCGCCCAGTATTATCAAATCATATACCATTGTACTTCCCCCTATTTTGCCAGCAGCAGCTGGAAATTCTCCAGCATAGAACAAAGCTGCGCCAAGAATTTCGCTGCCGGCGCGCCGTCCACTGCCCGGTGGTCAAAGGTAAGAGACAGCCCCATTGCGGGATATACAGATCCGTCTGCCCGCATCCGATTTGTAATGGTGCATACGCCCAGAATGGCTGTCTGCGGCGGATTGATTACAGGGGTGAAGCTTTCAATTCCAAGAGAACCCAAGTTGGTTACAGTAAAGCTGCCGCCGGACATTTCATCAGGAGAAAGCTGCCCGCTGCGCGCACGCTCTGCCGCTTCTTTGGATGCTGCGGCGATCTGTGCAAGGGACATAGTATCTGCACCAAACAGGGTGGGAACCAGAAGGCCCCGCTCCGTATCTACTGCCAAGCCGATATTGGCATGACGGAACAGGCGGAAGGAATCTCCCACCAGGTTTGCGTTAATATAGGGATGGGCGGGAAGCGTCCGAGACACCGCATACAGCACCATATCGTTGAGGGTGATTTTCGGCAGTCCCAAAGCCTCGGCATTTTGTTTCAGCTGCTTTCTGTATTCCATGATGGAAGTGGCATCGAAAGAAGCGTTCAGCGTGAGTTGCGCCATCTCTGTGAGGGATGCGCACATAGAACGGGAAATTGCCTTGCGTACACCGGACATAGGTGCTTCCTCGTACAGACCGAAATCTGTACCGCCTGTAACAAATACAGCGTCTCCCTGTCCTTGCTGCACTGCTCCTACTGCTGTGCTCTGGGCTACCTCCACTGCGGTGCTGTTTTGATAGCCTCCCGCTAAAAATGCTTCCACATCTGCCACCGTTCCGTGATAACCGCTGTCCAGCGCCGCATCAATATCCCGCTGGATAATACGTCCGTGCGGACCTGTGGGGGATACGCGGGTCATATCCACGCCGGTTTTCAGCGCAAGAGCCTTTGCGCGGGGAGATATGCGCAGGACATCTCCTTCCCGCCGGGTAGTAGGCACCGCTTCCTTTTGTACTGCTGGAGCGGCAGCAGGCACCTGCTCCTTTTTTTCTTCTGCCGCAGGTGCACCACCGGTAAATGCGGAAATATCCTCTCCTGCCGCACCGATTACACACACATTGTCCAAACAGGGAACAACGTCTCCCTCTGCCGCAAGAATTGCCAGCATAGTACCGGACACAGGACTTTTTTCATCGAATGCGGATTTATCCGTTTCATAGGAAAACAAAAGATCCCCTTCACTGACCGCATCTCCTACTTTTTTATGCCACGCTGTAATGATACAAGCTTCCACGCTTTGACCCTGCCGCGGCATAATCACTGGATTTGCCATATTGATTCATCCTTTCTCTATTATACTTTATTTATATGATTGATTTATAAGAGCTTAGCACATACATCTCTATAGCCTTCTTTGTGCTGGAGCCGCTGCACCTACTCAAGCCCCCCAGCAAAGGGGGTGCCGCGTAGCAATCCAAAATTCCCAAAGGCTCCCATGTGAGGATCCACTGCGTGGCTCCACAGGGAGCTCCCGCGTAGCGGGTGAGGGATTGTTATGTTATCATTCTAAAGGATCTGCAAAATGATAGTATAGTGAAACAATCCCCCCGTCTCGCCTACGGCGAGCCACCCCCCTTTACACAAGGGGGGCTTTTTGTCTGAAAGGTGCCTTACGGCGCGCCCCTTTTGGAGCCACGCAGTGGATCCTCACATGGGAGCCTTTTTTGTCTGTACGCGTATCGGATCCTCACATAGGAGCTTTGGGCTTTGCGAAACTTCTTACTCTACCCGCACTTTGACCACAATCTTTTCATACTGGATCACTTCCCCGTCTACGCCGCCGGCAGAATTGTGAGCATCCTGAGGGAACAGGATCGCAAAGGTTTCCGGAGTATTCACCGCCCCCACCTGCGTCGGTCCTTCAAACAGATAAAAGTCATCCGCATCTTGATAGGGATAGGTTTCCGTAAGGCTGTTTATATCTGCAGTTTTCACAATTTCCCTTCCGGTCAGAGGAATAAATATATCTATATACTTCTTGTGCGCCTCAAAGGGCGCATCGGTAATATCTCTTGTTTCAATCGTTGCCTTGGTATAATAAAATGCTTCGCACACATCGGTCTTGCCTTCACTGCTCTTCAGAAAATCTGTCCCGGCAATAAAGTCGATTGCCGCATCCAGATTCTTATGAATTCCTTTATAATTTTTTAAATTTTTTAATGCATCAAATATCATATATAGAACCATTCCTTTCTTTGGATTTGCGCCGGTTTCGCTGCGAGCGAAATGTGGATCTGCCCCATCCGCAAGGCGCAAATCGGATCTGAAAGCAGCAGACATTCAGTCCTATAGAGCTGCTTATCTTTCAGACTTTGTCCTCATGCTTCCTTGGTAACATCTATAATTTGCACACCTTGTGCCGCTGCCTGCTGCATAAGCGGATCGGGCAACTCACCGTCGCAGATCAGCACCTGCACCTGTTCCAACCGACAAAAGGTATACGGCAGGCTTTTGTCTGCCTTGGATAGATCCATCAGCATAACTACCAGCCGTGCTTTCTCTGCCACTGCTTTCTTCAATTGACACTCGTTATAATTTCCTCCGGTAAAGCCGCTTTGCACAGACAACCCAGAAGGAGAAAGAAACGCTATGTCAATGTTCACATCATCCAGGTACTTCATTGCCTGCATACCGGATACCGCCTGATAATCCCGATCCAGCCACCCACCTACCAGATTGATCACTGGTTTGCCGATTCGCGAAAGTTCAATCGCAGCGGCAGGACTGGTTGTAGTGAAAACAAACCGCTCGTCCGGCACAAAAGGGATCATTTGTTGTAGAGTGGATCCGGAATCAAAGAAAATAGACCGTCCCGCCTCCAAAAAGCGTGCGGCGACTGCAGCAATCTTTTTTTTAGAATCCACATTTTCCGACATTCTGCTAAAATAGGGATCGTCCACCGTATCGGATAAAAACCGTGCGCTGCGGGCACCGCCGCGCACTTTAATTGCCTGACCGGTTTTTTCCAGATAGTCGATATCCCGCCGCAGGGTCATCTGTGACACACCCGGAAATTGGGAAAAAAGTTCATCATAAGATACGAACGGTTTTTGCATCAATTGCTGACGCACCCATTCTCTGCGATCCTTGTACATGTGTCACCCTCCTCACATTGATTTTGTTTATTTTAACACAAATGTGCAAATCCGTCAATGGTAATTCACATGTTTTTGTGAAATTTAACATGTTATATGTGAATTTAGACTACAAAAGCCTCTCTTGTGAGAACCCGCTGCGTGGCTCCAACTAAAACAAAAAGCCCCCTGCAAAAAGAGGTGCCACGTAATTTCGCACAAATAAAAAGGCTCCCTTGTGCAAAGGGAGTTCCCGCGTAACGGGTGAGGGATTGTCTAAGCAACACTGCCGATTTAAAGATTCTGCAAAATGATAGTATAACAATCCCCCCGTCACGGCAGAGCCGTGCCACCCCCCTTTGCACAAGGGGGGCTTTTTGTTTAGTTGGAGCCGCGCAGAGAAGCCTTTTTATCATGATTCTTTTCGTGCCTTTTCAGGAAGCTGTGCACATATAATTGCTGCAAACATAAGCGCGCATCCAGCCCATTCCCTGCCGGCAGGAATCTGATGCAGCACTACAATTCCACCCAGCACAGCAAATACAGACTCAAAGCTCATGAGCAGTGATGCAATGGCAGGATCTGTTCGTTGCTGTCCTAAAATCTGCAGTGTGTAACCTACTCCACTGGACAAAACGCCTACATATAGAATCGTCACCCAACCATCCAGAATCTGCTGCCAACTGGGAGATTCAAACAGGAACATTCCGATCGCCGCCAGTACACCTGACACAAAAAACTGGATGCAGGAAACCTGAACACCGTCAAGTCCCGGTGCATGATGA
>CATLAS010000008.1 GCA_949878535.1 uncultured Eubacteriales bacterium
TGTCCATCCGGCAAGTTCTGTGAGATCTATAACATAGGAGTGATATTTATCATCCACAGTGAGGGGAACGGACACATCTGCCAGATATTCGTCTTCTGCTAACCCATCAACGCGGTAACGCACGATCGCTGCTTTTCCTCTTCTGGAGGACGCCTTTGCAGTAAGAACCAGATAACCGTAATCATCTGCTTTAACAGGCTGTTCTCCTACTGTGTAGTCAAATCGGAGAATCGGATTATTGCCGAATACGGTACCCCGCAGGGCAGGTTCTTCAGCATCATATTTTTTATATACCATAATGGGATTTGAGACAGCATCCATTGCCCGGGCAGCGTTAAAGATGAGCTTTTCCGGATACAGTACGGCGCCTGCGTCAACTTCTTTTTTTGTTTCAATTTCATTGATTTTTGCTTTGTATTCCATCAAAGCTGCCGCTGCTTCCGCTTCTGTTCTGCAAGTCCGAATTGCTAAATTGCCTTCGTGCATCACTGCCTGCACTTCATCCCACTGCTGGGGATAATATTCGGTTTCGCTCCGGTAAGCACACAATCTGTCTGCATATGCGCCAAAGAGCGATATTTTGTCGCCACGGGAAACGGTGGCTACGATAACCTGTGCAAACAGCCGGCTGATAAAGTCGTTAGGGTGGCACAGGTTATCGCCGGTCATGTCCAGATAGCGTTTTCTTTGGAGCAGCTCGCGCATCATACTGGTAATATCGGCAACAGCCACGCCTTCTTCTTCCAATGCATACAGTGCGTCTGCGTATGCGTCAAACCATTCCAGGGGGAAAATCTGGGTGTTACTGATAGAAGGCGGCGTCAGGATGATATCGCAGTCCGGCAGATTTTCCTGAATAGCTGCGATTGCTGCCTGCAGGGTCTGGATATAGAGACTGGCAGGATCACCCTGCATGCAGTCGTTTGTACCGAATTCAATGATGATCAGATCCGGATCTGCCGCCACAATTTCGTCTATTTTTTCTACACAGAACTGCGCTGTAGCGCCGCCCTGGTAAATGGAGCTGTGTTCAATAGTAGCGTCCGGATAGAGCAGCTGCAATTTTTTAGCAGCCATTTCATGCCAGATGTCTGCATAAGGCTCAGCATTTACATCGCTGGAGCTGGAGCAGTTTGCGCCGCCGGTGATAGAGTCGCCTACAGCAAGGGTTTTGACGGTTTCACCGTTTTCCAGCTTCGTCAATACTCTGTTCAGCAGATACCCTTTTGCTTCCGGGGCAAGAGAGATAGTAGAGTCGTCGCTGTATGTATATGTAATGTTCAGATATCCGGTCATAAACATGGCATGCTGTCCGCCGTATACATAACCGCCTTCCAGCATTTCCCACCAGCCGCTGCCGGCAGTGTTTTTGTATACATGGGAATATTTATAAGGGGTGATACCGCCGTCCGGCAGAATGATCAGCTTGCCGTCCTCCAGCGTATAGTCTACACCATAGACGTATTCCTTGTTGAGATAAGAATTCTGCACGGAAACGATACGGTCAATATCGTACATCAGCTGAATGGGTTCTACAGAGCCATCCTCGTTTTCCATAACAAAAAAGGATTCGTTGTAAACAATTTTGTCTGATGCGTTCCAATATTTTTTGGTGTAACGTTCTACCTCGTATTTGTTCAGGAAAAGTGCATCTTCTGTCAAGTCGCAGCCCCAGTTTGCCGCGCTTATATAGTTTTTCCAATCTTCATCAGGGAAGGCTTTTCCTGTTGCGATATACAGATAAATGCTGTCTGCCTTTGCTGCATCAAAGGAGATGTTTAAGGTATCTCCTTTGACGCCGGTACAAGTATATCCGTTAAATCTGTGACCGGCAATATCAGCATATGTGTTGGACCAGTCTTCGCAGGAGAGGGTGAGCCCCGTATTCTGATTGGTTGCAGGAACCCAGAAAACAAGACCCAGCTGTCCTGCCGCCGCTTTGTCCAATTTTACGTTGGCAACTACCGTTCCGTCCTCTGCTGCGGCGATACGAATCGCGCCTAAGTTTTCATCATAAGAAATTGCAGCATTCTGCACAGCCTCTGCGGCAGACGCATCTGTGTAGTGGGGATTGTTTACTCCAATGTCCGGTTCTGCAAAAGTTGGGAAGCACAATCCGCCAATCATGATTGCTGCGCACAAAAGCAATGATAAAAATCGTTTCATGATACTTTACATCCTTCCATTATATACAGGAATATTGAACTACCTATATTTTATCATATTGCGCATGGAATAGTCAACAAGGAGCGGGAATATTTTTGACAAAAATCACAAAAGGAAAATCGTGCAAACGGTATTTATTTGTGAAATGGCTAAAATCGGGAAAACCCGGTTGTAATCTGAAAAATGTGGTGGTAAAATAAGCACAGCCCTATATTTGATCTGTATATTGAAAGGTAGATGATTCCCATAAAAAACATGAATTTCAAACGGAAACTGCCCATTCCGAAGGATATAAAAGCACAGTACCCGCTGTCGCAGGATTTGGCAGAGATAAAAGCACAGCGTGACGCTGAAATCGCTAAGGTATTCACTGGCGAGTCTGATAAGATGGTTCTTGTAGTCGGCCCCTGTTCCGCAGATCGGGAAGATGCTGTACTGGATTATGCATCCCGTCTGGCAAAGCTGCAGGAAAAGGTTGCAGACGGACTGATTCTGATCCCTAGAGTGTACACGAACAAGCCCAGAACCACCGGTGACGGCTACAAAGGTTTGCTGCACCAGCCGAATCCGGAAAAGGATTCAGATATGCTGGAGGGTGTAATTGCAATTCGTCGTCTGCATACTTCTGTATTGGCACAAACGGGACTGTCCACTGCAGATGAGATGTTGTATCCGGACAATTACCGATATCTCTCCGATTTGCTGTCTTATATTGCAATCGGTGCGCGGAGTGTGGAAAATCAGGAGCATCGGCTCACCTCCAGTGGAATTGACGTGCCTGTGGGAATGAAGAACCCGACCAGCGGCGATATTTCCGTTATGCTGAATTCCATTATGGCTGCACAGCATTCTCATATGTTCATTTATCGGGGATGGGAAGTGGAGACAACAGGAAATCCTCTGGCGCACGCTATTTTGCGGGGATATGTAAACCGCCATGGTGAATCTCTGCCCAATTATCATTATGAAGACATGGAGATGCTGTACCGCAGTTACAGTGAACGCGGACTGTCCAATGTTGCACTGGTTGTGGATGCAAACCATGCAAACTCTGCCAAGCAGTACGGCGAGCAGCCCAGAATCTGTAAAGAAGTGCTGCATTCCTGCCGGCATAATGCAGATATTAAAAAAATGGTCAAAGGCTTCATGATTGAGTCCTACTTGGAGGATGGCTGTCAGAAAATTGGAGAAGGCGTTTATGGAAAGTCTATTACCGACCCGTGTCTCGGATGGGATAAGACAGAACGTTTGATTCTGGACATAGCGGATTTGATCTGAACTTTATTGAAAAGACCCGATCGGGTCTTTTCTTTTTGTGCTGGGCAGACTTAAGTTTTTTAGGCTCCCTTGTGCGGGGGTGCAAAGCAAACTCCCCGGACATCCTACGGAGTATGAAATCCCTTGTGTGTTGGGGTTCGTTTCACGAACCCCTGGAGCATCCCACGGAGCGACTGGAGGATTGTAATGCTGTTGATTTGCAGTATCTGCAAAATGAATGTATATTTTAAACAATCCCTCCGATTTTTGCTACGCAAAACTCACCTCCCTTTGCTGGGGGAGGCTTTAAATTTGTGGGAGCTTACAGCGACCCACCCCTATAATACTGGAGAGGCTTGGATTGAGTTTCGACTCCCTTTGCTGGAGGAGCCCTAAGCTAATATATGCCTCCTCCAGCAAAGGGAGATCCGTATCGCACAAAAACGAAAGGCCCCCTTGTGCAAAGGGGGCTCCCGCGTAAGCGGGTGAGGGATTGTATTGCTATCATTTTGCAGTAATTACAAATCGACAGCACAAGCGAAACAATCCCTCCGACACGGCTAACGCCGTGCCACCTCCCTTTGCACAAGGGAGGCTTTGTTTGAGGGGGAGACAATCCCGCCGACACACCGCTGCGCTTGACTGCGTTACCTCCGCTTGCATGGGGGAGACTAATGAAGTTATTAGGGAGCCAATAGCGATCCATCTCCTTTGGCAGGGAGGAGGTCTTTCGTTTGTATACTCCCCTTGCCGCAGGGCAAATATTATGGTACAATGTTGTCAGTATTCTATTGGAGGTGGTGCCCAATGCAGCAAATAATTCTACTGCCGGAATATATAAAACAGCTTTTGCACTGCTTGGATACCCGTGGTTATAGCGGATATCTGGTGGGCGGATGCGTTCGAGACGCGCTTCTCGGTATTACGCCGGAGGATTATGACATTGCTGCACCGGTTCCGCCGGAAGTACTGCTTGGGTGTTTTCCAGGATATAAAGTTCTGCAAACCGGTGTACGGTATGGTACGATAACAGTCATTGCGGACGGGCATCCTGTGGAAATTACCTCCTTCCGCCGAGAGGGCCCATATACGGATGGCCGGCATCCGGATGAAGTTGCATATACGGACAACCTTGCCGAGGATCTTGCTAGGCGGGACTTTACTGTCAATGCGATGGCATATCGCCCGGATACAGGTTTGTTTGATCCATTCGGCGGGCAGAAAGATTTGCAGCGGAAGGTGCTTTCCTGTGTGGGAGATGCAGAAAAACGGTTTTCCGAGGATGCGCTGCGGATTTTGCGGGCTATGCGGTTCTGTTCAACCTTGGGTTTTTCGGCGGACGCGGCGCTGATGCAGGCCGCAGATATGTGTGCTTCTCTTTTGCAAAAAACATCAGCAGAACGGATTTTTGTAGAACTGGTTAAATTTATTTGCGGAAAGTATGCTGGGTCAGTTATGCACCAGTTTGCAAAGCCTCTTTGCACAGTAATTCCAGAGCTTGCGCCCGCAGTGGATTTCGACCAGAAAAATCCCCACCATATTTATACTGTGTACGGTCATATTGCCGCTACAGTAGATGCATGTCCGCAGTCGAAAGTGCTGCGCCTGACCATGCTGCTGCACGATATTGCAAAACCGTATGTGATGACGGAGGATGAAAATGGAATCCGCCATTTCCGCGGTCATCAGGAACGCAGCGCCGGGATGGCGCGGAAAATTCTTACCCGGCTTGCATGCGATAGAAAAACCATTGAAAAAGTATGCAGGCTGATTTTATATCACGATATACGTCCTGCTGCGGATCGTGTTTCCGTTCATCGGTATCTGCTGCAGGTGGGATATGAAGACGCGCTTCTTCTTGTCCATGTGCGCCGGGCCGACTTGTCTGCGCAAGCACCTGCATATCATTTTCAGTTTTCGCTGATTGATCAGACGGAAGAAATAATCCGCAGTCTGCAAAAAGAGGGTGCGCCTGTATGTGTGCAAGATTTAGCAGTGAATGGCAGGGATTTGATTTCTTTGGGGGTTCCGCCCGGTCCACAAATAGGCGAGATGCTAACCTGTCTTTTGCAGTCAGTTGCTGATGGAACAGTGGAAAATGCGCGTCAGGCGCTTCTTCAAAAGGCAAAACAGCTTGCCGGGGAAATAATTCACAAGGAAAAGTAGGGCAAATCGGTAAAATTTATGGGATTTACAGTTGCCCCGCATCTTTTTTTGTTGTATACTATATAAGTTAGAGAAAATAAGTCGTATTATCGAAAGGAACGCTGCATGATTCGAGAAGATCTGAGAAATGTTGCCATCATCGCTCACGTTGACCATGGGAAAACGACCTTGGTGGATCAAATGCTGAAACAATGCGGAGAATACCATGAAAACCAGGTAGTGCAGGAACGTGTTATGGATTCCGGCGATCTGGAACGGGAACGGGGAATTACTATTCTGGCAAAAAACACCTCGGTTCTATATAAAGGGAAAAAAATCAATATTGTTGACACCCCTGGTCACGCGGACTTCGGCGGGGAAGTTGAACGGATTCTAAAAATGGTCAACGGCGTTATCCTTTTGGTTGACGCGGCAGAAGGTCCCATGCCTCAGACACGTTTCGTTCTGGGGCGGGCTATGGAACTGGGGCATCGGGTCATTGTTGTAGTAAACAAAATTGACCGCCCTGATTCCCGCGTGGATGAGGTGATTGATGAAGTTCTGGAACTGCTTATGGATCTGGATGCTACCGATGAACAGTTGGATTCTCCCATGCTGTTCTGCTCCGGACGTGCAGGCACTTCTTCTATTGATCCTCATGGCACTGGTGAAGATTTGAAGCCTCTGCTGGATACCATTCTGGAGTATATCCCTGCTCCTGAGGGCGACCCAGACGCACCGCTGCAAATGCTGGTGTCTTCTATAGATTACAATGAATATGTGGGTCGAATCGGTATTGGCCGCATCGAACGAGGCAGCATGCATGTGGGCAGTGAAGCGGTAATTGTAAACTATCATACGCCGGATGCGCCGCCGAAAAAGATGAAAATTGTGTCCTTGTATCAGTATGACGGTCTTGGAAAGGCTACGGTAGAAAGTGCTTCCATGGGAGATATCGTATGTTTCTCAGGTGCAGAGGAAATTACTATTGGAGATACCATTACCGCACCATCTGATCCGGAGGCGTTGGAATTTGTTAAAGTCAGCCAGCCTACCATGGAAATGACCTTTTCTGTAAATGACAGTCCCTTTGCCGGCAGAGAAGGCAAGTTTGTCACTTCCAGACAAATTCGGGACAGATTGTATAAAGAAACGCTGCGGGATGTGTCCCTGCGTGTTTCCGATGGCGATACAACGGACAGCTTTAAGGTTGCCGGACGTGGCGAAATGCACTTGTCCATTTTGATTGAAACTATGCGCCGGGAAGGATTTGAACTTTGCTGCTCCACACCCCATGTTCTGATGCAGGAGATTGACGGGCAGCTTTGCGAGCCTATGGAGCAGGTTACTGTGGAAGTGCCGGAAGCGTATGTAGGAACGGTTATTGAAAAGCTTGGTTCCCGTAAGGGAGAGCTGTTGGAAATGAACCTGCGGGGCAGCCGCATGAAGATAGAATATTCTATTCCTGCCAGAGGCTTGTTCGGATATCGCAGCGAATTTCTGACAGATACCCGGGGAGAGGGAATTATCAGTTCCATATTTGCGGGGTATCAGCCTCATAAGGGAGAAATTACCGTACGTTATACAGGTTCTCTCATTGCAAGTGAACAGGGCGAATCCACTTCTTATGGATTGTATAATGCGCAGGATCGTGGTGTAATGTTTATCGGTGTGCAGACACCGGTATACGAAGGAATGATTGTGGGCGAGTGCCCCAAGCAAATGGATATCGCTTTGAACGTATGTAAGAAGAAGCATCTTACATCCATTCGTTCTGCAGGTGCGGATGAGGCGCTGCGGCTTGTTCCCCATAAGCAGTTTAGCCTGGAGCAGGCAATTGAGTTTATCGGGGATGATGAATTGATCGAAGTCACGCCGAAATCCATTCGGCTGCGTAAACGTACGCTGAATACAGAACTGCGTTTGAAGGAAGAATCCCGGGCAAGAAAGGGAATGTAATATTAGAAAAAGCCTCCGTTTGGAGGCTTTTTTGTATTTAAGTCAAAAAGGCGCCTGTGTGAGGGCATGCTACCTCCCATTGTGGGGAGAGGCTGATTAAGTTTGCAAAGCCTGCGCCCGCTGAACCGCCTTTTTGAAAGTTCGCGCAGCGAAGCTCTTTCACTGGAACGGCTTGGCTTAAGTATAGGTGTTTATTATAAAGCGGGCATAAACTTCCGAAACGCTGTGGGCAGTGAAAATTCTTCCAGTAGTGCCTGCTCCGTCACCCAGACAAAATCACTATTTTCATTTTCGCATTCTGCATAGTAGCATCGCATGTGCCATTCAATATGTGTGAAAATATGCTTTTTTGGCGTTCTTTTTGCAAGTGTGTGAACGGATAGTCCCTGTTCTGTCAGCCACGCTTTTGCTGCAATCGAGTCTAAATGCCCTTCCGTATTAGGAAACTCCCATAGCCCGCTGAGTAATCCACCCGGCAGACGGCGGTGCAGAGCAATTTTATCCTTGCAGCGCAGTAGAAATACAGTTTTTTCTTCCTTTTTGCGGGGCTTTTTTTGTGCTGTGACAGGAAACGCGGACTGTGTTCCGGATTCACATGCGCTGCATATATACTGCAAGGGACATTCCATGCATTTTGGATTTGCACCCGGTATACAAATGATTGCACCAAGTTCCATAAGCGCTTGGGTGAACGCGCCGCACTGCCCTTCCGGGTAAATTGCGGCAAGCAATTCTGCTACCTGCTTTTTTTCTGTAGTGCCTGACAAATCCGCATCCCAGTCCACCAATCTGGAAATAACTCGCAATACGTTACCGTCTACTGCTGGGGTAGGCTGTCCAAAGGAAATAGATGCAATAGCTCCTGCTGTATATGGGCCAATTCCAGGCAGGGAAAGAATATTTTCGTATCGCTCTGGAAATATTCCACCGTATTCCGAGCAGATTATTTTTGCCGTTTTTTGGAGATTTCTTGCCCGGGAATAATATCCCAATCCCTCCCACAGCTTTAAAAGCTGCTTTTCCGATGCAGCTGCCAGCGCTTCTACCGTGGGAAGCTGTTCCATAAAACGGAGAAAATAGGGAATCACTGCGGCAACTCTTGTCTGCTGCAGCATGATTTCCGAAACCCATACCCGATATGGATCCGTATTTTCACGCCAGGGAAGTGCGCGTGCATTTTTGTGATACCAGTCCAGCAAGGGCTGGGGTACTTGCGAGACAGTCAAAAAACGGTTACTTTTTTCCATTTTCCTGCTTTGTATATGCTTTGATGGCGTCAAAGCTTTGCGCGCTGATTACATGTTCGATACGGCAAGCATCCTTTGCGGCAATTTCTGGATCTACTCCCAGAGAAGTAAGCCACTGGGACAAAAAAGTGTGCCGCTCATATGTTTTTTCTGCAATGGTTTTGCCCGGTTCCAGAAGGGTGATATATCCGTCAGCACCCATTTCAATATATCCGTTTTCCCGTAGATTTTTCATTGCAATGCTTACGCTGGGTTTTGAATATCCCAGTTCATTCACTATATCAATAGAACGAACCGATCCCTTGCGCCCTTGCAGAATCAGTATCGTTTCAAGATAATCTTCAGCAGATTCTTGTATTTTCATAATGAAATCCTCCCTTATTATTGTTCAGTATAACATATACCTGTAGTTTATTTCAAGGAGAAATTTTGTCTGCCGGCATGGGTGATAAAGTTATAATATCCAATTACGGGAATTCGCGGTGCGGCTTTACTGGAACGCAGTGTATGTTTTGCCATGCAAAAGTCCCTTGTTTAAAGGAGGGGTATGCCGTTAGGCATGTCGGGGGGATTATCGTATATGTATGTAAGCAAAAAGAGGAAAAGAGGGGTGTCCCTCTTTTCCTCTTAATTTTAAAATAAATATTATTTTTTATACATCGGACCGTATGCAGCGCAAGCGCGGTAATCCTGTCCTTCCTTATCCATGCCAAAAGCATTAAATGCAGCCGGACGGAAGATATCCTCTTCCGGCACATTATGCATGGAAACAGGGATACGCAGCATAGAGCACATCGTGATCAAATCCGCGCCAATATGCCCATAGCTGATTGCGCCATGGTTTGCGCCCCAGTTGTTCATTACGTCATATGCTGTTGCAAACGCGCCCTTGCCTGTAGTGCGCGGTGCAAACCAGGTGCACGGCCAGGTATAGTCGGTACGTTTCCACAAAATATCGTTTACCTGCTCCGGCAGATGAACGGTCCAGCCTTCTGCAATTTGCAGAACCGGTCCGAGTCCCTGCACCAGATTCAGGCGAATCATTGTTACGGGCATTTCTGCTTCAGTGCAGAACCGGCTGGAATACCCGCCGCCCCGGAAATATCCAACATCTGCTGCGTTCCAGGTTGTCGCTGCCAGAATCGCATCCTGATCCTTTTCGGTTACTTCATACCAAGGCTTCATTACAGGATTGCCCGCTTCGTCCAGTGCTTTTCCGGATGCGTCCAAACATGCGGCGCCGGAGTTGATCAGGTGAATAAATCCGCAGGACTCTGCTGCTTTGCCTTCCAACTGATATCCAGTAGCTTCAAATACGGCAGAGGGACTCCAGTATGTACGTACGTCCGCAAAAATCTGGGGACGGTTCGTAAGCAGCTTCATAAACAGCATGCCCAGTCCGTTGAGCACGTCGTTTTCTGTTGCCAAAATATAAGGCTCTCTTGCGCCGTTCCAGTCAAAAGAGGTGTTCAGCAGCGCTTCTGCAAAGTCTGCATTGGGATAGAAGTCTGTCCACTGCCGCTGTCCCTGGAATCCGGCTGCAATGGCGTTGTGTCCCACCATTTCTTCTTCCCGTCCGGCAGGAAGCTTGTCGTTGCCGCACATGAGGTCTTTGATAATGACCATCATCTTTACAACGAATTCCCAGTCAGCGTCCTTTTCTTCTCTGGATTTCTGCAATCCTTCCGGATTTTTATCAAATCCTTCCTTGCATTTTTCTTTTGTCCACGCAAGTGCCTTCTGATATTCTGCCTCGTCATAGATTCCCTCAGACATCCGGCGGATGATTTCCACCTCGTCTACGGATTCTACCCGCATGCCCAAATATTCCTCAATGAAAGCGGAATCAATAATAGATCCGCCGATGCCCATACAGATGGAACCAATTTGCAGGTAGGATTTACCGCGCATCGTAGCAACAGCAATGGCAGCACGTCCAAACCGCAGCAGCTTTTCTTTTACGTCTGCAGGGATTTCCGTGGCATCTGCCGCCTGTACATCCCGTCCGTAAATGCCGAATGCCGGCAGGCCCTTTTGTGCATGGGTTGCCAATACAGAGGCAAGATATACTGCGCCGGGACGCTCTGTTCCGTTGAAGCCCCACACGGCTTTGATGGTATTCCGATCCATATCCATGGTTTCTGCACCGTAACACCAGCAGGGTGTGACGGTCAGGGTGATATCTACGCCTTCCTTGCGGAATTTCTCCGCGCAGGCGGCAGCTTCGCCGACCCGTCCGATGGTAGTGTCTGCGATTACAACTTTTACCGGCTCTCCGTTGGAATACCGCAGATTCTCCTCAAAGAGTTTTGCAGCGCTTTTCGCCATATTCATCGTTTGATCTTCCAAAGATTCCCGCACCTTCAGCGCACCGCGCCGACCGTCAATTGTGGGGCGGATTCCGATTACAGGGTAATCGCCAACCAATCTGTTTTGTGCCATATGTATATTCCTTTCAATAGCAAATTTTACTATGCTCATCATAGCACACATTGCACAGCAATTCAAGAATATATAAAATCTTTTTTATAATCTTTGTTTACATTTTTTCCTTGATTTCTTAGACTTCGTAGTATAAAATACAAAAAGAATCAATGCTTTATGGATAAATGGAGAGACTATGCGCTGGACTGAAAATTATATTGTAAACAGCCACGACCCGGATATGAACCCTATAGTAAGTGCATCCGGGATGATGCGGTATATGCAGGATGCTGCAAACTGTCAAATGGAGGGGGAAAAACCCTCCTATAACGAACTGCTGGAGCAGGGAAAAGCGTTTGTGCTCAGCCGCTTGCGGATGAGCATTTATCATCCTTTATATAATCATGATAAAATCGAAGCCCAGAGTTGGGCCTGTGAATCCTCCGGCGTATCCTTCAACCGGTGTTACTGTGTAAAGAAGGATGGCGTGATTGTGGCGGAAGCCACTTCTGTCTGGGCACTTTTAGATGTTACAAATCATCGGCTGTGCAGAGTGTCCGATTTTGAAAACGGATACAGTATGGATGATATGATTCAACTGGACATGCCAGCCCGGTTTCGCATTCCACAGGAGATTGGTCTGTCGTTGGTTGGGGAACGCTGTGTGGAATATCAGGATGTTGATATGAACCGTCATATCAATAATACCCGGTATCCAGATATTTTGTGTGGATATCTTCCTACAATGG
>CATLAS010000009.1 GCA_949878535.1 uncultured Eubacteriales bacterium
TGAAGTCATCGGTCATCATCGACGAGTTGCCCACAATATACTTCAAAGGGTTGGACAATCTTATAGCTACCGCCCGAAGCAACAAGGTTGCCGTGTGTCTGGGCTTTCAGGATTTCAGCCAGTTAGGTAGGTAAATACCTTAGAACGCTTTTCGTCAATGATGGACCAGGTTCCCTCAGGTCCTACAGCTGCATCAATGATTGTAGAAGGACCTTTGATAGCGCTGGTCTCCTCATTGGAAACCTTTACCTCACCGGACGGGGGATAAAATCCGTTTCTGCGCATAATATCCGTTCCGGATACGTTCAGCTTTTTAACCGGTGCATACGTACCTGCCGTACTTTTATTGTTAATCGCGTTTTGCTGTGCGGCCTCTTCAATAGAAGACGTAGTCACATACAGAAAGTTTTCTTTATCAATGGTAATGTTGTTATACTCGGTAGAAGTGATTGTTTCATCATCATTTTTGCCAAGCTTTCTCCAGAAAGCCTGCCATGCAGAAAGAGTTGCTTTCTGTGCACCGATATATCCGTAGAATTGCTCATCATCACCCATTACGATGATACCTTCATAGGTAGTGGAGGATACTACAAACATTCTGCCATAAGAGTCAACTGCGACGGCTACCGGACGGTAAATTGCATTATCTGCAATCAAAGAACTTTTCGGTTTGCCTACTGTTTTTTCAAAGTTTCCATCCCGGTCGAAAATAACGATTCGGTTATTTTCAGAGTCGCAGGTATAAATGAAATCAGAAGTAACAAACACGCCGGATACGCCGGAAAATGTATCCGGTACACCCTGTTCGTTTACAAAAGAATCAATCGTAAACTTATATTTGTAATATTGATCCAGTACGAAAACAGCGTTTTTCTTTCCATCTACTATATATACGTTTCCATCTTCATCCACCTGAAGGTCTCTGGGATCTTCAATGGAGATCGGATTGCCGTTAGGATCGTTTCCGATATAGGCAGCGTCTACGACTTCATCCGGTACATATGCATCTGGAGAATGCAGCACAAAGCCGGTTGAAGAATATGTATATGTAGTATACGGTGTTGCTGCGGAGACCGCAATCGGCATCACACACAGCAGCGCCATCAGTATCAGGAGTACTTTTATTGATTTTTTCATAATTTCCTCCTTAGTCTTTCATACCACTGGAGCCCATTGTCTCGACAATTTTGCTCTGTGAAACGATAAATACTATAATCGGCACAATTACCAAAACAACAGAAGCGGCAGCTGAAGCGCCGGAACGAACGATACCCTCGCTCAGAACCTGGTTGATTGTAAAGTTAAGTGTTTTCAGTTCTTCACTGTATACATACAAGTTTTGTCCGGTATTCCAAAGCCCCTGGAAAGAGTAAATAATCAAAGTGAGCCATGCAGGTTTTACCATAGGCATTGCAATGGACCAGAAGGTTCGGAATTCTCCCGCACCGTCCAACCGGGCACTTTCCAGAATTTCCACAGACACGTTTGAATCAATAAACTGCTTCATCAAATACAGTCCAAGAGGTTTGGAAAGTTCGGGAACAATAATTGCCCAATAGGTGTCAAGCATCCCCATTCTGGAAATGATTACGAACAAAAGCAAAACGCTGACTTCCGAACCGATCATCAGAGATTTCTGAACAACCTGGAAGGTGAACTTATGTCCCGGGAAGGGAATTCGAGACAGCGCATATGCACACAGAGAGGAGAGTACCAGGTGCCCGAAGGTTCCGCATACAGTGATAAACACAGTATTAAAAAGATATCTGGAAAACGGCACCCAGGAAGTGTTCAGCAAGTTGAACAATGAAGAAAAGTTGTCAAAGGACGGATGCATTACATAAAACCGCGGTGGGAAGTAAAACAATTCGTCCAAAGGCTTCAGCGCCTGAATGACAAGGTAATACATAGGGAGGAACATAACCACACCAAGCAGCAGCATGAAAATGGTTACGCCGAAGTCTCCCCCCGCAGAACGGTTTAATACGACCCGATGCTTTCTTGTTCTTAATTTTTTCATCAGCTCTTACCCACCTTTGAAAGCAGCTTTTGCACGAGCATGTTGCTTCCCACCATGAGGAAGAACAAAACCATGGAGATCGCGCATCCATATCCAAATTCCCATCGGGTACCACTATACTCACCGAGGTGAAGGTTAAGCGTATATCCTACGTAATCGGTCGGGAGTCCCTGGCAAAGCTGTGTTACTATACCGCCGACTCCAAAAGAAGAGGTAATGGACATAATCGCACCGAACATTAACTGCGGCTTCAGGTTCGGCAATGTGATATACCAAAGCTCCTGCCAGCGGTTTGTGATACCATCCACAGCACCTGCTTCGATCTGACTGCGGTCGAGTCCCTGAAAACCTGCTACAAAGGAAAGGAATGCTGTTCCAAGGGACATCCACAATGAAACGACAATGATTGTGGGCAAGATAAACTTTGTATCTGCAAAGAACAGGATTGGATCAGAGATCAATCCCCAATTGAGCAGCCAACCGTTGATTAGACCATAGGAGTCTCCGGAAAATACGTAGTTAAACACAACGTAAATACTGCCTGCCACAAGGGACGGTGCATAGAAAATCAGCGTTACAAATGCGCGTACCTTGGGGGAAAGTTCGTTTACGAACCATGCCACAATAAATGACAGGACATACGAACCAAGTCCTATGGCAACGGCAAAAATCAATGTATACTTTAATGCCGTTGTAAACAGTTCATCGTTCAGGAACAAATTGATGTAGTTATCCAGGCCTACCCAGTTGGGCATTTGCAGCAGGTTATAGTCTGTGAAACTTACAAATATGGATCCAAGAACAGGGATGACTGTCATCAGGATAAATAAAATCATATAAGGCGCTATCATAACGTAGCCGATCTTATATTGCTTCATAAGATGCCATGTCCACTGGAGTTTGGTTTTATCTCCCCGTGCCACAGCTTCTTTTTCTTTCTTAGCCATGTCTGCTTCTCCTAACTTAGATTTGAGCGGATCCCGACGCGCCGAAGCGCGCCGGGTCTCCTTAAAAACAATGGATTATATTGTTAATATATATGGTAATTATTTTTCGAGCCATTCTTTATAGGAGAGGTCTGTCTTATCTGCTTTGACATCCGCTTCCCAGGATTCATGACTTCTCACAGACACGTCATGTTCATCCATCCAGTCTCTGAAGGAATATTCATACTCATCAGAATAATCCATACAGGAGTTATCTGTCACATCTGTAATATCGTATGTTTCGTTCCAGTATTCACGCCACTCGCCAAATTCCTCGAACTCCATATACGCACGGATGGCCTGCCATTCGTCATCTACCATCAGTTTAAATTCTTTACGCTTACGGGTAATTTCCTTATTCATTGCAGATGCATATTCAAACAGCATTTCCCCAGCATCCGCACCTTCCGTATAACCGCGGTTGATTGTAAAGTTTGCATACCGGGCAACAAAATAGTTGCCAGGGTAAGCAGGAACGTTGAAAGAATCCCGCAGACACTGTTCCAGTGTCTTATACTCTTTTTCCGTCCAGGGCTGCTCTGACAGAGCTTCTATATTTGCAAGCTGCTGTTTTGCAGAAGGACCGAGAAGGGCAACCATTTCTTCAGAATAGTTTACCTGATATTCTTTAGACCCAATATAATCCAGAAGCTTCCAAGCTGCTTCCGGATTTCGGCAGTCTCTGGTCATATACACGCCGTCCGGCTCTGTTGCAATTGATCGGTTGATTTCTCCTGTTTCAGGATCCTTGATACCGGGCAGCTGATAAAAGCTCCACAGGTTGGCAATTTCCGGTGCAAAGATCTGCAGCGTGTTATAAAGCTGATAGTCTGATAAAATAATGGGCATTTCACCGGACTTGAAACGGTTGGCCGCCTCAAATTCCTTGTTCATGTCATACTGCTGATACAGGTTTACAAGCCAGGTGAAGGCTTCTATTACTTCGTCCGAGTCAAAGGCAGTGCGTATACCTTCGTCTTCCCACAGGTCACCGCCGCGCTGATATACAAAGTTTCGGTAATCCGCCTGGAAGCCGATATCCATGTTATTAAACTGGAAGGTAGGAATGAGCGCAATCAGCTCATCCCAAGTTTCCGGAACTTCAAGTCCCATTTTCTGCATTACGTCATCCCGCACGAACATTACAGCAAAGCCTTGCAGGAAGGGGATACCGTATGCCTTTCCGTACAGCGTCATGTTATTCATTGCTGTGTCGGAGAACCGTTTTGTAACTTCTTCAAAGGTATCAAAATCATTTAAAGGCAGAATCGCACCACGCAGCGCCATTTCAATCATGTCGCCGGCATCCAGACAAATGTCAGGTCCCACACCCGCCAGAATAGACGGAAGCACAACGTTCTGACCGGTCAGCTTGATATTTGCACCGATACCGGTATCCTGAGAAAATCCGGTATTGATAAGGTTTTTCATCAACTGCGCAGTATCACGTCCTTTAGACGTCCAAACCTCCAGGTTTGTGGTTGTCTCTACTACTTCATCACTTTCTACACCGATGCTGTTGTAATCCGTATAGAAGCTGGCAAGGAATTTCTTAAACTCGAAAGCAAGAGAAGACCAAACGGAATCATCTCCGCGGGGCAGTTCGCTTCCGGTAGGCTGGATCATAAGAAAGTCAACCTGAAGATACTGCTTGCTTGCCTCATCCAACCATGTACCCAAAGAAGAAATCCAGGATTTCAAGTTTTGAAGGTTTGCGGCAATCTCCTTCTCGTCCGTAACCATTTTTTCAATTACAAGCGCAGCCTGTTCCAATGTAGAAACGTTTTCTGAACGAGTGCCGTTAATTTCTGAAATATAATCAACCAACTGCAGCAGCACGTTGTACTGTCTGCCAAGATCCTTGATTGTGTCCGGCATGATCCGGCTGAAGCCGTAGTCCCGGTTCACGTCAGGATCCGTACCTGTCAGCTTGATCAGTTCCATATAGTCATCGTTCAGACTGTTAATAGCCGCTGCCGTCTGCCGCAGAATATCCGTGAACGTACCCTTTGTTGCTTCAAATTCCAGTTCATAGGTTTCACCTTCTTCAACATAGAACTGGAAGGTGGTTTCACCATCATTCAGCGCAGCGGACTGCCATTTTGAATTGTAGGGGAACTGGCAGTACTTTGCTTCCAGAAACGGATACTCACCATTGATTTTCAAGCTTCTGGAGGTATACATGCCTTTCACAGTTGCCTGCTCATACCGCAGAACGATATCATACAAACCGGAAGCAGGACATTCGAATTTATATTTGACCCATTGACCGGAAGAAAGCCATTTATCGCCGCCTAGTGTATTTCTGCGTATTACAGAATGATCCTGGGGGCTGGTTCCTGCGGAAGTGCGGTCATATATAGGATAAATTGTATAACTGGATACGGAATCGGGCATTTCCGCTTCCAGCATGATCGGCTCTGTATCTGCCGCTTTATATCCTTTATCCTCATACTCCTTCTTCACTTCTTCGTAGGAGATGGGAGCTTCATATGTATAGAATGTAATTTTTTCGATTGCCATCGGTTCGCGGATCGCTTCCAATGTAAGAACATTCTCACCGGCTTCCAGATAGAACTCCAGCGGAATCAGATAGTAACCGTTTGGATCAACAACATCATATTCATCCCAAACATAGTCAATATACGGATCCGGATTCAGTTCATTGCCTGCAGAATCCTTTATAAACGCATCGTCTCTGGTTTCGCCTGCAAGCTGGAATTTCCAGGTTTTGTTCAGACGGATAAAGCGCGCTTCCTCAAACGGAGACTTACCGTTCAACGTAAAGAGGCGCTCTATATCGTTTGTGCTGTCTCCTGTAGCGCTGTAAGTAAAACGGATCGAATAGAAACCAGACTCGGGCACGTCAAATTTCCAGGAAACACTGCCGTTTTCGCTGATTTTCAGACAGTCTCTTCCCTCCCAAGTGGTTTTCTCCGCTTCGGCGGATTCCGATGCTTCAAAGTAGTCCCGACCATCAACGATAAATTCCTCGCCGGTACGCTCCGCATCCTCGTATCCGTATTTTGTTTTATACTCTTCATAAGTCAGCAGCTTCAGATCATCCTGATACTCCTGAAGCGTTACTCCGGTGGAGGCACCTTTGCCGCCATCCTCTGTATCGTCAGTATTTGCAGCAAACACCGGCGTTACAGATCCAATCAGCATCAACGCGCCCAGAGAGAACGCCAGAAGCTTTTTGGCCCTTCCTGTTTTCATATAAATTCCTCCTGAAAGTGTTGCCTGCGGCATTCGATACTGCCCTGCAAGCGCAGCTATACCCGTTGTCGTAGCCTGCATTTATATCAAGCCGCGACAAACCATCGGGACAAAAAATCGCCTTTTGCCCCATTTGTATACAATATATGATACCACAAGCCTGATTCTATGTCAAGTTGCTACATAATAATATGCTGCTGCGGGAGCGGGAAGAAGCGGACAAAATGCAGCTTCTATTTTTCCGAAACTTTCCATTTTTTCCGTTCGCCAAATAAAGCCAATTTTTCCCTTTTGAAATTTCGAAAATAATGTTAATATAATTTACAATATGGTCATATATAGAGCATTTTTTCACAGTTCAATCACAAAATACAGCATTGTATCCGCAATAATGTTTGTAATACTAACATTTTCAAAGAATGTGATGAAATTGTAAAATTGTCGTAAACGTAAATTGGAATATGCAATTTTTGTTACATTTTCACATAAATTTAGAAATATTTTTTCCATATGTACATTTTGCACAATTCGTTGAAAATGTGCTTAATTTATATGGTAAAAGCCTGTTTTATCCGCCTTTCTTGCACGGAAGCGCCTCCCCTCCCCGGGCCTCTCTTATGTAACGGAGGTGATACGCCGCAGGCTTCTGCAACCGCATTGCCTCCTTTGTGCAAAAGGAGGTGGCGCGGCGTAGTCGTGACGGAGGAATTGTCTGCACATACTGTCGATTTATAGATCATTTAAAATGATTGCATAACAATCCCTCAGTCACAATCGCTGCGCTTGGCTGCAACAGCTCCCTTGGCTGGGAGAGTCTTTTTATGCTCATTCGAACTCATCCCCAACCTAAGCGGGATAGCACGGCATTGCCGCTCATTCCTCTAGAAACCCGGACGCGGGACAACGCCAAAGGATCGCATCCAGAAGTGTCTGCGCTATTATGGGTTGTATAGCCAAACTGATAACATTTTGACGCTTCCCCGATTACGAAATCATTGACCGTTCCGCCAGGATAGCATATCGCCTGAGGATATCTGCCCGTCAGATTATATAAAATTTCTCCGGACTGGGCAAACTGCCACGCCAAATCCTCCGCCGACAAAGAAGTAAGCGATGGATGGGTATGGGTATGGGATTCAAACCGAACAAGGCCACTCGCCGCCATTTCTCGAATCATATCCTCTGTGAGATACCCGGGCGTGTTGATCTTGGATGTGATCATAAATATGGTCGCCTTGGCGCCGTATTTCTTCAGTATGGGAAACATCTGGGTATAATTATCTTCATACCCATCATCAAACGTAAGAATAATGCTTTTCCTTTCCGTCATAGCATATTCGTCCGCAAACAGAAATATACAGTCTGATGCGCAAAGCTTCTGCAGATGATCCTCAAACTCTGACGGGCGTACAAATAAATTGGTGAGCTCTGTATACGGCTGTTCCAAAATCAAATGATACATCAGGGCCGAAGGCGCATATGTCCCTGCAGGGCTTTCATTGTTGTCTCCTCTTGGCGACAGATCAATATTTCCACCGCCAGTGACTTCCACAGTCTGCATCGGTGCAGGCGCTGTCGTTTCAGGCGGCTGCATTACAGGTGCCGTTGTTTCGGGCAAATCCGTGGTAACAGGCGGATCCGTCTGGACGGGAGGAGAATCAACCGTATCTGTCCCGGTTGTTTGCTGCACGATATCTGTATCTGTGTTGGCAGGACGCAGCAGCGGTTGTGCACAGCCTGCTGCCATGCAGGATAACAGCAGCGCTGTCATCAAAAATGCAATTATTTTTATATTTCCTTTCATATGCCGCCTCCATTTGGATCCTTCAATCAGGCACAAAGCGCCGTCATGCAAACGATTCAGCAACAGACCCATCGCCTACGCGGCGGATGACATCTTGCTTTTCGTTATAATAGTATTGTACATAATGAAGCAAATGCTGTCAATCTTTTTCTTATTTCCAGAAATTGTACGATAAAGTTCCATTTTTCAACGACATCTTGTAATTTGACGAAAAATGTTGTATTATGTTACATGCACAGACACTAAATTAAGGAAGGTTAACAAATGATCGTTTCTACAAAAGGCCGTTATGCACTGCGGGTAATGCTGTCTCTTGCAGAAGAAAAAACCGCGAATTATGTTCCTTTGCGGGACATTGCGAAAAAAGAAGATATTTCCCTGAAATATCTGGAAAGTATCCTGGCAATCCTCAGCCGCGCTGGATTTGTAGACGCGCTGCGTGGAAGGGGCGGCGGATACCGGCTGACAAAAAATGCATCGGAATATACTGTCGGCAGTATCCTGCAGTATACGGAAGGTTCCATGGCAGCAGCAGCCTGCCCGGAATGCGGGGATGGTGCATGCAACAGATCCAGTGCATGCAAAACACTTCCCCTGTGGAGAAATCTGGACAAAATCGTTAGTGATTATTTATGCAACATCACTTTAGAGGATCTGGCAGATCCGACATTTTTCACCGCTGACAATCAGAACACACCGACATGATCAGGAAAGAAATACGACTGCGGCCTTTGTTTGGCGGATGCCTCAGCATGTATCTGGGCGCGTGGATCCTTAATACGCTCCTGTCACGCAGCGTATTTGGTAAGGAAATCCGACTGGGTATCGGCATTCTGTTTTTTCTGGCAGCAGCAAGCATGCTGATTCTGCGGTTTTGTCCGAGCAGAACCATGCATCGTAAAACAAAAACAAAACGGGAGTCAGGAGCAAAAACAATCGGCTCCTGGTTCCCGTTTATTCTTGCACTGCTGATTGGATGCAGTGCAGCTGGATGGCTCACCTGGGGAGAAGAATTGCGGCAAGAATACTATGACAGTTTTTCCGGAAAAGAAGCATATGTCACCGGCATCGTAACCGATGTGATATGGAGCGGTTCCTACGGCGGATACTATACGGTACATATTGATACTGTAGACGGAGAAAAGGAAGCATTTCAAATCAGTCTGGAAGCAGACAGCATATTGGAATTCGGCTGTGGTATTCACGGAAACATCACTTTTGAAAAACTTGGCGGACAGCAGACAGACGATGCGGAACAACGCAACTATTCCCGCTCCAAAGGAATCCAGGCAGAAGCAACAGGAAGCAGTATACGGACAACTGCCAAGCAGCCTTCCCCTTCCCTTCGCCTTTTGCTGTGGGGCAAAAGTGTACAAAAATATTTTTCCAATATATTGATCAGGCTGCTTGGCGACGACGCAGGCGGCTTTGCCGCCGCGCTGTTCTTAGGAAACCGAAGCGTATTGCCCGATCATATCAAGCGAGATTTCACACGCCTTGGCATCTCCCACATTCTGGCGCTGAGCGGCATGCACCTCACTGTTGTCACCGGATTTGCCGGCGCAATCGGCAAGCGAATCGGCAGGCGGTGGGGAATCGGATTTTCCGTCACCGCAGCGCTACTGTATATGACAATTTCCGGTTTTTCTTCTTCCGTAACCCGCGCGGGCATCATGCTGCTGATCTGCATGTTTTTGAAAATTATAGGAAAGAGCAGCGACAGCTTCACTAACCTGGGCATTGCCGTGTGCGCTATTCTCCTATGCAGCCCAGGCGCCTGCCGGGACGTGAGTTTACTCTTGTCCTTTTGGGGCGTGCTGGCAGTTCTCTTATATAACCGGGCAACAAAAACACCAGTGCTTGCGCCGGAAAAAAGGACTCACAAAGGGCTTGGCGGTCTGATTTTAAGACAGCTGCGATCTCTCAGCAATTTTCTCTTGCTTTCCGTCTGCGTAGTGCTGTTCATGCTGCCGCTGACCTGTCTGCTTTTCGGGCAGGTTTCTCTGCTTGCCCCTCTTTCCTGCGTTGTGTTCACTCCCTTAGCAACAGTCTTGCTTTGGATGCTTCCTATTTTGTTATTGATCTCGCCATCGCCGCTGTTCACCGGGATACTGCTGCCAGCGGTACGGTTGATTCTGGATATAACCATTACTCTGGCAGGAAAGCTGTCCGAACTGCGGGGAATTTGTGCATCCCTACTGTATCCTTTTGCACCGATACTGACCATTGCAATATTCTGTTTTATTCTCTGGGCATTCTGTGCAGATCGAGGGAAACGACTCCTTCCTGCGTTCTGTACTGCAGCGGCAGTGTTGGTGTTAATCGGAAGCATCGCCGGCTGGCGCGTGCTGCATGCAAATCAGACGACAGCGGCAATGGTCAGCAATAACGAAACAGCTGTGCGGGCAGAGAAAAATGACGCAATTGTCATAACCAGCGGAGAGGACACCCTGCTGATTGACAATTCGGCAGGCGGATATTCTATTTTCCGGCAGAGCACAACTGCCTCTAAGAAGTGCTACTCCACAGAAATTGAAGCAGTTATGCTGACACATCCCCACAAGAAGCACATTCAATCTCTGGAAAGACTCTGGAATCAGCAAAGAGTGCGGCAAATCTGGATTCCCAATGAGGACACGGAAATTTGCTATCAGCTATGTGAAAAGGCAGCGGCGGCCGGAATCAAAATCGTTACATATGTACCGGGAGAAACGCTGTCCTTTGGAAATGCACAGGTGACCACCTATGAAAGCGGATTTTTAGAGCGTTCGGTTCAACCGATTGTCAGAGTAGACATTGCGGCAAGCGGAGAACGGATGATATATCTGGGCGCTGCATATGCAGAAGCTTTTTCGCTGGATGAATTTAAGACAGAGCCCGCCAGAGTGATATGGTTTGGTTCTCACGGTCCTTTATATAAAGAGGATGCAGACGCATCTAACCTTGCAGCTGGCTTTGTTTTCTGCACCGGAGGTGCGGAGGAATATATGTATACCGGTAATATACTTCCGTCCAAAAGGCGTTTTCGGTTTGGAGACGAATGATAAATCGACGTACAAAAAGGATCCACATAGAGTTCCCACAAAGCAAAGAAAAAGGCCCCTTTGTGCAAAGGGGATGACACGCCACAGACCATCACGAACTCAAAGCCTCCCCCCAGTAAAGGGAGATGGGTTTTGCGCAGCAAAACTCGGAGGGATTGCTTATATATACTTCCGATTTATAGATTCTGTAAAATGATAGCATAACAATCCCTCACCCGCTAAAGCGGGAGCTCCCTTTGCACAAGGGAGCCTTTTTTGGTGGGCTACGCGACAGCCCCCTATGGAGCCACGTAGTGGATCCTCACATGGGGGCCTTTTTTTGTTAGAGTTAACGCGGGAGCTCCCTAGGATCCGCTACGCGGATCCAGCACAAGGAAGCCTTGTTTGGGGGCTATACGAGAGCTCCCTTTACCGGGGAGCCTTGTTATTTGGTACAACATTGACAGTTCCTTATAAAGTCGCGCAGCAGGTCCCCCACGGGGACCTTTTTTGTAGTTTGTACTGCACTCTATCTTTTTCCAAAATATTGATTGACTTTCTCCCCTGTTTCTTGTATCATGAAACGGAAACCAGCGTGATCAATACGATAGCGGAATCGTAAATCTCC
>CATLAS010000010.1 GCA_949878535.1 uncultured Eubacteriales bacterium
AATGAGGTGAAAATCTCATTTTCCCGCCGACGGGCGGAGATATTTCTGGACAGGCAGCGATACAGCATCCAGAAAAGCAAGATGGTTTCCAGCACATAAATGATGATACTGACTGGGACAAGAGATGCAAAAATGACGCGCAGGATCCATAAAATCAGAATAGAAACAAGCAGACCGTAATACAGACTGTCAATACCATAGCGGCCGTAGAAAAACTGTGCGACCCGTTCTCGAAATCTCATGGCTTACCTCGTAAATATATTTGATTGGAATATATTTTAATGGCAATGTATTGCTGATTATACGCGATATTATTAAATTTCTGAAAATCATCCAAAATGGCTTGTTGCACAGATTGCTTTTTTGTGCTATACTGTTGTGCAATATATATGTATATTAAGGGAGCATGCTTTGATATTTGAAAAATGGCTTGTGCCTGACCGGATGTTTGGGCATTATTATGAGATCACGCCGGATATGGTGCGTTCCATGGAGCGCAGTGTTCTGCTGTGTGATATTGACAATACGCTGGCTACCTACGATGATCCTCTCCCGCCCGCAAAGCTGATGGAATGGATAGAGAAAATGCGGCGGTCTGGGATTTCCGTTGCGTTTGTTTCCAATAATAATAAAGAACGAGTGGAACTGTTTAACGAACCTTTGGGGTGTGTGGCTTTTGCCGAGGCAGGAAAACCGGGAACAAAGTATCTGGCGGCGGCGTGCGCACAGCTTGGCGTTACAACGGAGCAGGCAATCCTTTTGGGCGATCAGCTTTTGACAGATTGCGCAGCAGGGAAGCGGTTTGGCATTCCTGCATGGATTGTCCCGCCAATCCGGGATAAGAGAACCTTGTTCTTTCGGTTCAAACGTTTGCTCGAGAGACCGTATCTGCGCAGATACCGGCAGATCCATGATATAAAGGAATAAATGGGAGGGAGATCGCTATGAAAGAAATTTTAACTGGGCGTATGAATGCGCTGCGTGCGTCTATGCAGGCGATGGAATTGGATGCAATATGGATAACCGGCGCGGAAAATCATCTGTATGCCAGCGGATTTTCTAATCCGGATGGAACCTTGCTGATCACTATGGACGAGGCATATGCCTTTCAGGATTTTCGGTATGCAGAAGCGGCACGGCGTACCATTCCGAAGGAACTGTTCACGGTAATTATGCCGGAGGAACCACGGCGGGTTTGGCTGCCGATGCTTTTAGCTGCCGGAGATGTTCGGACAGTGGGGTATGAAGACGGTACATTGACCTGCCGCGGCTTGGCGACTTTGGAACATGACTGCCCGGGAATCCGGTTTGTGCCTTTGGGAGATTTGTTTCAGACGCTGCGCAGCGTAAAGGATGATTATGAAATTGACTGCGTGGAGAAGGCGCAGCGGATTGCTGAGGCGGCATTTGAGCAGCTTTTGTCTCGCATTACCTATACGGTAACGGAAATGGAGCTTGCAGCAGAGTTAGAATATTTAATGAAGAAAAACGGCGCACAGGGGATCAGCTTTGAAACAATTGCGGTTTCTGGTTCTGCTTCTTCATCGCCCCATGGAGTTCCCCGGAATGTGCCGCTGGAAAAGGGATTCCTTACCTTTGATTTTGGTGCAGTCTATGAAGGGTATCATTCCGATATGACCCGAACGGTTGTGATCGGCAAAGCAGATGCACAGATGCGCCGGGTATACGATACGGTGCTTCGGGCACAGGAAGCGGTATTGGATGCAATCGGTGAGGGGCAGTCTTGTTTTAAAATGGATCAGATTGCACGGGATATTATTGATCATGCGGGATATGCAGGTACGTTTGGTCACGGACTTGGGCATGGCGTTGGTTTGGAAATTCATGAATCTCCCAATTTGAATATACGCAGCGGCGGCGCCAAACTGCGCGCAGGGGAAATTGTAACAGTAGAGCCGGGGATATATCTTGCGGGACAGTATGGATGCCGGATTGAGGATATGGTTTGTATTGTGCCGGGTGGTGCGCGGAATCTGACACACTGTCCGAAAGAACTGATTGAAATATAAATTTTTCCGTATTTTTGCCTTGTTGGGCAAAAAATGGCGCAACCCCCTTGCAAAATGCGGAGGTTTGTATTAAAATAAAACGGAACAAGCGAATTTGTACATGAATATAGGAAAGGAGCTATCCTGTCAGACAGGATAACTGAATGTATGGTTGTAGCAGGCGATTTTAAAAACGGTATCACCTTTGATATGGACGGGCAGGTAATGCAGGTTATTGAATTCCAGCATGTAAAGCCCGGAAAAGGTGCGGCTTTTGTCCGTACAAAACTGCGTAATGTCATTACCGGGGCAGTTGTTGAAAAAACATTTTCTCCCACGGATAAGTATGAAGATGCGCGCATTGACCGTAAGGATATGCAGTATCTGTACAATGACGGCGAGCTGTACTACTTTATGGATATGGAATCCTTTGAGCAGATGCCTTTGAACGCTGATAAGCTTTCTGAGAACTTTAAGTATGTGAAAGAGGAAATGATCTGCAGCATCAAATCTTACAAAGGCAATGTGTTTTCTGTTGAGCCGCCCATGTTTGTTGAGTTGGAAATTACAGATGCAGATCCCGGTGTGAAGGGCGATACAGCTACCGGTGCAACGAAAAATGCAACTCTGGAAACGGGTGCGGTAATTCGCGTGCCTTTGTTTATTAACCAGGGCGAGCGCGTTAAAATTGACACCAGAACCGGTGAATATTTGGAACGGGCATAAATTTACACATAACGGCGGTCGGGGCGGTTGCGTTTCGACCCCGTTTCCATTATTGTGCAGTGAAGAAAAGAAAGGATGAATGGAACATGAAACTTGGAGAAAAAAGCGCATATTTGCAGGGGCTGGCACAGGGATTGAACTTGGATCAGACTAAACCGGAAGGGAAAGTAATCGGCGAGCTGTTGACGCTTGTGTCGGATATGAGCAGTGCAATCGAAGCATTGGAGCAGGAGTGCAATCGCCTTCAGGATTATATTGAAGAGATTGATGCAGATCTTGGCGATGTGGAAGAACTGCTTTTTGATGAGGATGAGGAAGACGATTTTGATGATGACTGTGACTGTGACGGCTGCTGCGGTTGTGACGATACAGAACAGCGGATGCTTATGTGCTCCAATTGCGGCGAAACCATCTGCTATGATGAGACATTGGATCCAGAAAGCTTGATATGCCCCGCATGCGGGAAAGCCGCGGCAGGCGAAAAAGAAGAATAATTGATATAAATAATAGAGGAGGATCTGCTGTGGCAGATCCTCCTTTTAGGAGAATTGTGTTATAGTTGTTATGCTCTATTTAGCAGTATCTTCGAACGGTGGTTTGACGCGGACAATCCCTTCGTCACAATCGCTACGCTTAGGTGTACCATCTCCCTATGGAGCCGTGTAGCGGATCCTCACAAAAGGTGGATGGGTATAATGGCGAGTTGCCTCCCTTTATACAAGGGAGGCGTGATGTTAAGGCAGTGCGTCACTGAATCTGACACAGAAATGATTACCAGAATCCCGGAAATACCAAATTCGGCGTTTGCAGATTTTGCTTTTGCCATTCGTTTTTGGAAAAATTTGACGTTCCAAACAGTATTTACATGGATATACTTCATAAAAAATCTACTACTTTTTAAGATGTCTATTGACAAATTTGGTGAATCTATATATAATGAACATGTAAGGCTATCTCTGTGCATTTCTGCACAGACGCTTAATTTTGCTGGAGGTAATTCGTAATGAAAAAAGCAATTACATGGGTGTTGCTTGCTGCGATGCTTTTATCCGCAGTTGCACTGGCAATTCCCGCAGGCGCGGAAGCTTTGTATATCAAGTATGAGACTGCAAGCTTATTTACAACGCCGCCTACAATTGACGGGTATATCAGTATTGAAGAGTGGGGCAGACCGAACTTCTCTCTAAACAGTGCAAGTGCTGCTACCACGTCAAGCAAGGAACCTGTGGAGAACACGTTCTTTTACTGGAGACCAGGCTATGCTGCACAGGACAAAGTTATGTCCTATGATGTGTGGTTCGGTTGGGACGCAAACTATTTCTATGTTGGCGTTAAAGTAAGAGATCTCGACGGACATTCTCTGAAAGGCGGCAAGACCAACACATGGAACGGCGACGCTATGCAGATTTATGTCGACTATGAAGGTCCAAACTCTGTTATGTTTGGCGACACGTTTGACCCCTCTTTTAGTGAAAAGCCGTGGGCTCAGCCTACATTGATTCCTGACTTCCTTATTGGTTATACACAGATTGCCGGTGGATTCATTGAAATGTTTGAAAACACCAGAAAGATCGGTATGACTGCATACAATAACCCTGCTAAGGGTGCTGCTAAAGTTGCAGTTGCTCCTGCAGGTATGAACTACTCTGCAGATACTGCTGCTGGTTATACTACATATGAAGTGGCAATTCCGTGGAACTATATCTTCTATAATGAAGATGGCGTTGTAACACTGGATACCACTGCTACAGTGGATGAATCTGTATGGGGCGGTATTAACCGCGAACTTGGTGTGTCCATGGTTGTATTCAACGGTGAACCCGGTACTAGCGGATACTCCAACTACCTTGCATGGGGTTCCGGTATTTGCGGTTCGCAGATTCTTGAAGCACTGGCTACCTGCGGTGGCTCAAACAGTGTAATGCTTATTAGTGATGAAATTACACCTGAGGCAGGATATACCACATATAACCCTGCACAGCTTGAAAACTTCGCAAGAGATTATTCCGGCTTTGACCAGGGCGTTTACTATGACTACCTGGGCGGAGATATTGCACGTCAGAATCCGCTGACTTCTAAAGATCAGCTCACAACCCTCACATATGACAACGATTCTGATTTGGACATATGGGGCGGTGCTTATCAGGGCATGATCGTAGATTCCGGTGATTCTGCACACGGTAATGTTCTGGACTATACGGATTTGGATGTTGAACAGTCTTACATTGACTCTACTAACGAGGAAGAGCAATATAAATTCCCGCTGTCCTATACGATAGAATTTGATATCAAGTATACAGGCAACGAGTACGCATCTTCTGAGTCCGGTATCGACAAATATCCGCCGGCACTGTTCAACTGGTTTGGCGGTTCTAACGGTTACGAATACGAGTGTGGCTATTACTTCAACGACGGTCAGTTCAAGATTGTAAACTCTGAAACCCGCGATCAGACTCCTCTGGCGGCTGTGAATTATAAGTTGGAGCCTAATACATGGTATAACTGGAGATTTGTTTTTGACAACAGGTCCTGTACAGTACGTCTTTACATCAACGATGAAGCGATCTTCGGTGAAGATTTCTGGAACCGTTACTTCTATTACTCCGGTGACGAGCATCAGAAGGATGGTGCGCTGATGCTGTGGCGTATGTTTAACACGCAGTTCCAGATGGATAACGTGCGCATTTACAACGCAGTTGGTAAGGCGGCAGATCCTAACATAAATGAAGGCGGAAACACGAATTCTGGCGGTAATGCTGGCGGCACTACTGGTACCGCTACCGGCAGCAACGATTTGGATGTATCTAATGTATACAAGGACGAGAACGGTCTCTTCCGTCTTCCTATATATGTAACATCTCTCTACAAGCAGGCAACTGCTCTGTCCTTTGAAGTTACTATGGATCCCGCAGCAGGAACACTGGATTCTATTTCCGGTCTGAATGAGGGCACCTACAAAGTAGAAGATCTGGGCAACGGTAAGTATCTCATCACAATTACAGACTTCGCACAGGTTAAAGCAATGAATGCTGGAGAAGTTTATTTTGAGATTCTTATCAAACCTGCATCGGATGCAATAACTGCTGCAGATTTGAAGCTGGCTCTGAAAGACACTTACAAGTATACTGTTGCAACAGGCGATGCAATGATTTATATTGCACTTGCTGCAGTTGTAATGGGCATTGGTTGTGTAGTTGTTTACAAGAAAAGAAAAAGCTTTGTTAGATAAGTGATTTTACAAATGCAGAACAGGACGCTTTCCATAATGGAAAGCGTCCTGTTTGTTATATGAAGAAACCGATTGGTATAAGAAATTTTCAGATGTTGGGCGGGGCTGTCAAAGCAGTACTGTAAATTTGTGTAAACTATACATTAAAGTAAAACAATCCCTCTGGTACAGCAAAGCTGCACCACCTCCCCTTGCGCAGGGGAGGCTTGGATTGAGGGTTAGGCTCCCATGAGTAAAAAAGATTACCGCGAAGCACTAAACTAAAAAGATTTCTTTGTGTAAAGAGAAGTTAGCGCGAAGCACCAAACAAAAGAGGCTTCTTTGTGTAAAGAGAAGTTAGCGCGAAGCACCAAACAAAAAAAGCTCCCTTGTGCAAAGGGAGCTCCCGCGAAGCGGGTGAGGGATTGTTTAAGTAAAACTGTCGATTTGCAAAAACAGCTCCTCCAATGTGATCGCTACGCTAAGGCTCACCCAGTCAAAGGAGCTTCTGCACAACGGATGAAGAACCATCTTCTGCATTTGCATAAAAACAAAGAGACGCATTGTGCGCCTCTTTGTTTTTATTATAATTAATTTCATTTTTTAATCGTGATTTTTGCCATACGTTGATCAACCAGAGGTTTATCCTGCCCGTTTGTTTGCACACCGGCGATTTCATCTACCACTTCAATTCCTTTTGTTACCTTGCCGAATGCAGCGTATTGTCCGTCCAGAAATGTACCGTCCGCATGCATGATAAAGAATTGACTGGATGCAGAATTAAAGTTTTGACTTCTTGCCATAGAAATTACGCCGCGGGTGTGAGACAGTGTGTTATTAAATCCGTTTGCGGCAAATTCACCCTGAATGTTTTTGCCGCTGCCGCCGATACCAATTCCCTGTGGATCGCCGCCTTGAATCATGAACCCTGCGATAACACGGTGAAAAATCAATCCGTCATAAAAGCCTTCTTCCGCAAGAGAAACGAAATTTTCTACAGTGATTGGTGCAATATCCGGATACAGTTCCAGTTCAATTTCACCGCCGTTTTCCATTGTTATTGTTGCATTGATTGTTTTTGTGTCCATAATAATCCTCCAAATTTATATTTTGCAATCGCAGAAAGCCGGGTTAGTCGACTACTTTAATATATTCAATATATACAGGATTTACAGGAGAGGATTTTTCCCTTGCTCCCGGGTATGCTGCTTTCACTTCTACAGCGGCGATTTTATCCACTACGTCCATACCTTCCGTAACCTTGCCAAATGCAGCATATTTTCCGTCAAGACCTTCATTGTCTGCATGCATGATAAAAAATTGACTGGATGCGGAATTTGGATCGTTACTTCTTGCCATAGAAATTACCCCACGAGTATGAGACAGTGTGTTTTCTACGCCATTTTCTGAAAACTCTCCTTTAATTTCTTTTTCGCTGCCGCCGGATCCGTTTCCTTTCGGGTCACCGCCTTGAATCATAAAGCCGGACACGATTCGGTGAAATGTAAGCCCATCATAAAATCCTTCTTTTACAAGGGAAACAAAATTTTCTACAGTAATTGGTGCAATGTCCGGATACAACTCCAACTGAATTGTTCCAAAATCTTTTACGGACATTTCCACATGCACGGGATTTGTATCGGAATTTCCTTGAGAATCGCCGTCATCGCTTGGGGAGTCGTCAGCACATGCTGCCAGCAGACTGCACATAACAAGCGCAAGTATAAGGGATAAAACCTTTTTCATGATTTACTGCCTTTCTTTTAGTATTATAAATATAGATGTTATCTGAACGATGGATCCGGATAACATACATTAAAAATCATTGTAGCAAATCTTATGATTTATGTAAAGGCTTTTCTGTTAATAATATAAAAAATTGGCATATACTTGAAAAAGAGATTCTATCAGAGGCGAGGGATTATTATGACAACGGAAAAGCTGCTTCGATTTGCATTATATGGATTTTGCGGGGCAATTTGTGCGGCAGGTATTTGGCTGCTTCTTAAATATGCCTTCCCGGTGCTGCTGCCCTTTGCCCTGGCATATGCAATATCCTGTGCAGTGCGTCCGATTGCAGCGTGGCTGCATAAAAAGACAAAAACCTCCCACGCTTTTTGGGCAGTGGCATTGATTGTTTTAACAGCGGCACTGCTTACCGCACTGATCTGGTTTGGCGCGTCCATTCTGATAAAAGAAGCCTCGGAAGCAGTAACGGCGCTGAGCGAGGCACTTGACCAACCGGATAATCCGGTGAGCAGACTTGCAGACAAGGTTGCGGCCTTTGGTAAGCGATTCCATTTGGGATCCGGAGATTTTTCTGATACCTTTCCGGAAATGGTTAAAGGGGCAGTATCACAAGTCAGTTCCTGGGTGGCAGGCTGGGCAAGAGATATTCTGGGGCACTTGCCTTCCTTTGTATTTACGTTATTTGTTGGGATTATTGCATTGTTTTATTTTTGTTTGGACAACAAGGGAATTAGCAAAATGGCAGATGCATTTCTGCCGCCCCAGGTTCGAAATAAAATCAGTCAAACTGTATCTATCGTCATGCGGGGGCTGGGTCGGTTTGTAAAAGCATATCTTATCATTATGCTTATTACCTTTGCTGAGTTATTGTGTGGTTTTTTGGTTATGGGTGTACGGTATGCTGTACTCGCGGCATTGCTGATCGCTGTTGTAGATGTGCTGCCGGTTCTGGGAGTGGGTACAGTTCTGGTACCGTGGACTGTGTTGGCTTTTATTGAAGGGGACGGTGTGCGCGGTATTCAGCTTTTGGTGCTGCTTGGAGTAATGTATATTGTGCGGCAGGCAATTGAACCGAAAATCCTTGGAAAAAACGCTGGCGTGCATCCGGTGATTGCATTGATTTTTGTATATGCGGGGTTCTGTCTTGCGGGCGTTGGCGGTATGATTCTTGCACCGATTTTGCTAAATGCCGGCGCTGTTCTGTGGGAAGAACGCGTGAAAAAAAGTGATAGAGAAGTTGACAAACAGACTGGGGGGGTATATAATAAATAGGTATCGATAAAATAGGTGGAATCTATCGCAGGGGCGCTCCATATAGTTTTTGCGATTTAAGAAAGGTGTAGCTATGCCTAACAGCATGACAGCATTTGGAAGAAGCAGAGGCACTTCCGGGGATGGTTCGAAAATCATTACGGTGGAAATAAAATCTGTCAATAGCAGATATATGGACGCTACGGTGAAGCTCCCCCGCATGTATGCGTATCTTGAAGAGAAGGTCAAGGGCTGCCTGGCTGCCCAGGGCGTGTCTCGCGGTAAGGTGGAAGTGTACATAGGGGTGGAAGTTCTGCAGCAGACAGGAACGGATATCGTGCTGGATACCGCGTTGGCTGCTGCTTATATTCGCGCGCTTGAGCAATTGCGGGATCAGTTTGGATTGCGGGATGATCTGTCCGTAATGCGAGTGGCACAGAACAAGGAACTCTTTTCTGTTCGCACGCCCGAAGATGATGACGGGCAGGATTGGACAGATGTGTATCCAATATTGAATCAGGCGCTTGTATCCTTTTTAGAACAGCGTAGAGCAGAGGGACAGCGGCTGATTGATGATATCGAAGGAAAGCTTGTCAGCATCCGTGCGATTTGCGAAAAAATCGGAGAGATTTCTGAGACGGACATTCAAGGATATACGCCTAAGCTTGTAGAGCGGATTAAAAAGTTTTTGCAGGATTTTGATGCTGAGGCGAGCGAGCAGCGTATATTGACTGAGGCTGCAATTTATGCGGATAAAGCTGCTATTGATGAGGAATTGGTGCGGTTGAATAGCCATTTTGCAACATTCCGAGAAATTGTGGAACGCGGCGAAGCTGTGGGGCGAAAGCTGGATTTTCTGCTCCAGGAAATGAACCGGGAAATCAATACCATCGGTTCCAAAGCGGGGAATGCGGAAATTGCCCATTTGGTTGTAGAGGTAAAGGCGCTGTTGGAGAAAATCCGGGAGCAGGTACAAAATATAGAATAAGCAGCGGGAACGGTTAAAAAGAATGAAGTTTATCAATGTAGGATTTAATAACATGATTGCTGCAGCGCGGGTTGTAGCAGTAATCGGTCCGGACAGTGCTCCGGCAAAGCGGCTGGTTCAGGATGCGAAAGACAGCGGCAGAGCGATTGACTGTACCAGCGGACGCAGAACCAGAGGAATTGTGATAACAGACAGTGATCATATCATTTTGTCATCTATCCAGCCGGAAACGATTGCGGCAAGGCTTACAGGAGAGGAAGAGGAGGAAACCCATGAGTAAAAAAGGTTTTTTAATCGTCATCTCCGGACCTTCCGGCGGAGGAAAGGGAACTGTGGTGAAGCGGCTGCGTGAGATGATGCCGGAGCTTGCATTGTCCGTATCTGCTACGACCAGACCGCCTAGAGCGGGTGAAGAGGACGGCAGAGAATATTATTTTATGGATCGTGACGCTTTTGAAGAAATGGTCGCACGGGAGGAAATACTGGAATATACCAGCTACTGCGGCAATTATTACGGGACACCGAAAAAAGAGGCGCAGCGAATCACATCGTTAGGCAAAAATATGATTTTGGAAATTGAAGTGGAGGGTGCGGCACAGATCAAAAAGCTGTATCCGGACGCTGTTTCAATTATGCTTATTCCGCCAACTATTGAAGAAATGCGCGAACGTCTTTTGGGACGCGGAACAGAATCTATAGAAACAGTGGAAAAGCGCTTGGCGCGGGCTGTGGAAGAAATTAAGCTTGCACCAGAATATGATTATATTGTAATCAATGAGCGGGATGGGATAGACGCCTGTGCTGCGCATATTTGTGAAATAATCCGCGCGGAAAGCGCGAAATCAGACAGAATGGCAGAAGAAATCAATGCATTTTTAGCATAATACAAGAATCAGAAGAGGTAGACAAATTATGATTACACCATCTATTGCAGAGCTTACACAGAACAAATTCAACAGATACACTTTGGTTATTGCAACTGCAAAGTGTGCAAAAATGATTACAGATGAGTATGTTGCACAGAGGGAGCTTGCAGAGCGCCGGATTGCAAATAAGGAAACGGATAAAAGTATTGCTTCTATGATTCGCAGGGAATATCGGGACGATAAAGCGGTAAAAACTGCGGTGAACGGTTTGTATAATAAAGACTTCGTGATTGTCGGTTTGACAGATGACGAAGTGGATGAAGAAAATGCAGTGAATGCAGATGATGCGGAAATCGAGGAGTAAAGACAGCGGGCATAAACTAAAAAGGCTTCCTGCGGCCAAGAGAGTTCTCGCGATGCGGGTGAGGGATTATTATACAATCATTTTGCAGGATCACTAAATCGAAAGAAAGCCTTAAACAACCCCTCCGTCACACCTACGGTGTGCCACCTCCCTTGCACAGGGGAGGTTTGATTTGGGGTGTGCCCCCCTTGTGCGGGGGGTAAAACGAATCCCTGGAGCATGTCGCGTAGCGACTGAGG